>JAZSRW010000078.1:0-14443 GCA_045538675.1 Candidatus Onthoplasma sp.
TTTTTTATTTCATCTAAATTTTCAATATTTTTATTTTTTAATTTCGCAATATATTCTAATGTATGTTTTACATATGACGGATTATTTTTCTTTCCTCTAAACGGCACAGGTGTTAAAAACGGACTATCGGTTTCCACCATAAACTTATCCATATCTACCCATTTAGCAACCTCTTTAATATTGCTCGCATTTGGATATGTAACCACACCAGTAAACGAAATTAAAAAACCTAATTTAATCACTTCTTTAGCCCACTCAATCGAACCAGAATAACAATGAATTACACCACCCTTATCAAATGGTGCATAGTCTTTTAATATATCCAACACATCACCATAAGCATCTCTACAATGAACAACAATAGGTAATTCATACTTTTTAGATAGTTCTATTTGCTTTTTAAATATTTCAATCTGTAAATTCTTATTATCTTTTCGCCAATAATAATCAAGCCCAATCTCACCAATAGAAACAATCTTTCCACCTGCTAAATTATTCTTAATCAATTCTTCTAATCTAACCAAATCTATCTCATCTAAACTATCAATATCTTCAGGATGAATCCCTACAGCACAATATATATTATCATACCTTTTCGCAATTTCCAACGCATTAATACTATCCTTTAAGTTAACACCCATAGTAATAGCGTGCGTAACATCATTATCTTTCATATCTTTTAATATTTTATCAATTTGATTATAGTCAATATTCTTATTTTCATCAAGCACCATAGTTAAATGGCAATGTGTATCTATCATACCAATCCTTTATATCCTATTTTATAATTATCAACTCTATATATTTTACCACATAAAACAAAAAAGTCAATAAATATTTAAATACTTATCAACTTTATTATTTATCTATTCCAAACAATTCATTTGGTGTTATATTAAAGTTTTTATATAAAGCAAGTATGCTATCATACGATGGTTTCTTTTTACCATTTAACCACTGTCCAATAGTAGTTTGATTTACACCTAAAATCTTACCCAACTTTTCTTGGCTAAGATTGTTCATAATCATTATTTCCTTAATAATTTCTTGAAATTCCATACCAATATATTATTTGATTTTAGGTCAAAAGACTTGACATAGGTCTAAAGACCTATTATAATATAGTTAATATAGGTTAAAAGACCTAAAATTATACATTAAGGAGAACCATTATGAAAATAACACAAGTAAACAATGCTACTGAGCAGGACGTAGCATATATGCGAGAAGATTTAATCAGTATTTTTAATGATGTGAGTGAAAATCTTCCCAAAATTGAAATCGACGCTAAAAGAAATATGGAAATTCATGAACAATCTATAAATGCAGATTTTGATGGATTAAAAAAACACGAAAACGAAAAACATTATAAAAAATGGAATAAACGTGCAATTATCGCTGGAGCAACATCTATTGTGGGCGTTGTCGGCTTAGTCGCCGCAGGAGCAATCACTCAAAGCCCAACGTTTTTTAGTCCTGGAAATTTAATTGTTGGCGGATTACTGCCAGCCCTTGCTATAGGTGTAACAAATTATCTTGCCGCTTTTTCGCCAAAACATAGAGAAAGATTAGAAAAAATTGAACAAGAACGCCAAGAACGTATTGATAATGTCCCTTTTAGTAAACAAGCATTGCACAACCAAAAAGAAATCGAAGTTAACAAAGCGTGGATGGATGCCGTTGCAAATGAGTTAGGGTTTAATGATATAAATCTTAAAGCTTTAGAGGCGTATGTTCAACGCAAGCTTAAAGAAGAAAGATCACAATCTTTATAGGAGAATAATATGAATTTAGAAAAAGGAAATGTAATAACTCTTGAAAATAATAAAAAATACTTAATTTTAGATAATTTTATATATAATAATGAACAATATCTATATATTTCATCTCTTGATATTCGACATATTTGTTTTGTTAAGGTCGTAAATATTGACAACGAAATTAATATACATATATTAAAAGACGAAAATTTAATTAAGCAATTTGCACAAAATTATATAGTTAATTATTCTAATCAAAAACCAACAATTGAAGAATTTTTAAATTTAATCACTTCAAGCAATCAATCCAACAAAGTAGAATATTTAATGGGTTTAATTATTTATAATATGGGTGAAGAATATATTAATCAAACCATAAAGTACTTAAAAGATAATAATATTTAACAATAAAAAACACACTCTAACCAACCATTTAGAGTGTATTTTTCTATATTTAAATACTAAAATTTGTAATTAATATTATACAAATTCAATTATAGCCATATCAGCGTTGTCACCGCGACGTTTACCAGTTTTTAGAATACGTAGGTATCCACCACCTTGACCAAGTTCCTTAGCACGTTCTGCATACTTAGGAGCATAGAAGTTGAATAGTTTTTCAACAACTGGGTCCTTAATATTGTCCATACGAGCAATATATTGAGCCTTCTTTTCGCCTTCCTTACGAGGTTCTTTAACCATATATACTTTAGCCTTTATAGCACGTCTAGCAGCCAACTTTTCAGGTAGGTCAATAATTACTTCACGAGTAGTCTTGTTACCCTTATCGTCAACGTAGTTTTTAGTAACTGTAGCAACTTTATCATAAGTGTTTTTAGCCAAAGTAACCAATTTTTCAACATAACTTCTTAAGTACTTTGCCTTAGCTTCAGTAGTTTCAATCTTACCGTGCATAATAAGGTCAGTAGCTTGGTTACGGGTTAAAGCACGACGTTCCTTGCTAGGTCTATTAAACTTTTTAACCTTCATTTAAGTTCTCCTTTTAATAGTTTTCGTTATTATCAAGGTTAATGCCATAAGATTCCATTTTTTGAATAACTTCCTCTAATGATTTAGCACCCATATTACGCACTTTCAACATATCTGCTCTTGTCTTTTTAGCCAAATCGCCAATAGTTTCAATACCAGCACGCTTCAAGCAGTTATAGCTACGAACGCTAAGTTCCATTTCCTCAATAGGTTTTTCAAACAATTTTGTTCTTTCGTCTTCTTTTCTTGCTACTAATATATCTGTATCAGCCATTGTTGCAACAAGTTCAACAAACATATTAAAGTAGTCATTAAGTAGTTTTGCACTTAAAGCAATAACTTCTTTAGCACTAACGGTGCCATAAGTTTGTACATCAAGCACAAGTTTATCAAAGTCCATATTTTGTCCAACACGACTAGATTGAACTTCGAAACTCACCTTACTAACAGGAGTAAACAATGAATCTATAGCGATAAAGTCAACTTCATCTGAAAAATCTTTATTATTTTCAGCAGTAACATAACCACGTCCACGACCTACAAATAATTGCATATCTAATTCAGCACCTGCTTCAAGTTTACAAATATATAAGTCTGGATTTAGTATTGTTACCATATCGCCACAATCAATATCTCTAGCATAAACTTCACAAGGACCTGTTTTACGTAAAGTCATAACAGCTCTAAAATCTCTGTTTGTTTCGCTAGATTTAACTGCCAATTTCTTCAAGTTTAATACAATATCAGGAACATCTTCTGCAACACCTTTAATTGTTGAAAATTCGTGCAAAACGTTTCTAATTTTAACACCAACTACTGCAGCACCTGGTAAACTTGAAAGCAACACTCTGCGAAGAGCATTACCTAAAGTAATACCAAAGCCTTTTTCTAATGGTTCAACAACTATACGAGCATTAGCCCCATTATCAAACTCTTCCAAATTAATTCTTGGCTTTTCAATTTCCATCATAATTAAATCCTCCTATTATCTTGAATAATATTCGACAATCAAGTTTTCTTTGATATTTAGATCAATATCATCTCTTTCTGGTAAAGCTAAAATTTTGCCTGTAAGAGTTTCTGCGTTAAACTCAATCCATTTTGGTGTAACAATCTTAAGTTCTTTCAATGCTTTGAACATTTCAAGATTTTGACTGCTTTCCTTAACTTCTATAACGTCACCAACTTTAACACGGTATGAAGGGATATTTACCTTTTTACCATTAACTGTTAAGTGATTTTGTCTAACTCTTTGTCTAGCTTCAGCACGGCTAGAACCGATACCCATTCTATAAGCAACGTTATCAAAACGAAGTTCAAGCATTTGAAGTAATGCTGCACCTGTTTGTTGTTTGCTTCTAGCTGCTTCTTCATAGTAGTTAGCAAATTGACGTTCCAACACACCATAAGCACGTCTAACTTTTTGTTTTTCTCTTAATTGTAAACCGTATTCAGTAACTTTCTTTCTAGCAGCACCGTGTTGTCCAGGAACAACTGGTCTACGGTCGATAGCACACTTACCAGATGTACATCTTTCGCCTTTAAGGAAAAGTTTACAACCTTCTCTACGGCATTGACGACATTTAGCATCTGTATATTTTGCCATTGTTTATTCTCCTTTTATATTCTTCTTCTCTTAGGTGGTCTGCATCCGTTATGAGGGATTGGTGATACGTCTTTAATCATAGTAACACCGATTTCAGCTGTAGCCAAAGCTCTAATAGCAGCTTCTCTACCACCACCAGCACCTTTCACATATACTGCAACTTTAGTAATACCAGCATCTTTTGCAGCCTTAGCAGCTGTTTCAACGATTTGTTGAGCAACGAATGGTGTAGATTTTTTAGCACCACGGTTACCTAACGCACCAGCGCTACACCAAGAAATTGCATTTCCTTGAGCGTCGGTAAAAGTAACTATTGTATTATTAAAAGTTGCTTGAATGTGTACAGCACCTTCGCCAATATTTTTTCTGACGATTTTTTTCTTTTTAGTTTCGGTACTTTTTGTAGCCATTTAATTACTCCTTATTACTTTTTCTTATTTGCTATAGTTTTTCTAGGTCCTTTACGAGTTCTTGCATTGGTCTTAGTAGATTGACCACGAACTGGTAGATTTGCAATGTGACGCAAACCACGATAGCACCTAATTTCTTTTAAACGCTTGATATCTAAAGCGATATCTCTACGCAATTCACCTTCAACAGTGAAATTAGATTCGATATACTTACGAATATTAGCAATATCACTTTCAGTCAAATCCTTAACTCTTGTGTCAGGATTGATTCCAGTAGCCGCTAAAATTTTGTTAGAACGAACTCTACCAATACCATAGATATAAGTAAGTCCAATTTCAACTCTTTTCTCGTTTGGTATATCCACGCCCGCAATACGTGCCATAATTTCCTCCAATTATAATTTTTAGTATTTTATTTAATCACCACTTTCAATTTTGCCGCGAGAAAGTAGTGGTAATTTTCAATTTTACTTTCTAACCTTGTCTTTGCTTGTGAGTTTTAGATTTTGAGCATATAACCATAACTCTGCCGTTACGCTTAATAACTCTACACTTTTCACACATAGGTTTAACAGATGGTCTAACTTTCATAACTTTCTCCTTCCTAGTTTTTGTCACGCCATACAATTCGACCTTTAGTCAAATCATAAGGGCTCATTTCCACTTTAACTTTATCTCCAACTAATACTTTGATAAAATGAGTTCTCAATTTACCAGAAATATAAGCGGTAATAATGTGGTTGTTCATAATTTTAACCTTGAAGTTGGTGTTACCTAACACTTCTACAACTTCGCCTTCGGTTTCAATAACATCTTCCTTAGACATAATTACTCCTCCATAGCGTTAAATTTTTCAATTAGTTTATTTAATTCGTGATTTGTTATAGGTTTACTTAACCTTTCAATTAATTCAGGATAACTACCCACATAAGCCAAATGAATTGGATTTTTAATTTTTGGTTTATCCATTGTTCTAAGTTTACCGTTTATAAGCCAACAATAACCCTTTTTGTCAATGTTTGTAACCACATATCTACAACCCAAATCACGTCCTTGTGTACTTTCAACAATATCTCCAATTTGTAATTTGAAAATTTCCATAACACTCCTATAAAGTTATTATTTCTACACCGTCATCAGTTATGATAACCGTATTTTCATAATGTGCAGAAGGTAATCCATCTTCAGTCAAAACCGTCCACCCATTGTGATGAAGTACCACATTTCTTTTACCTAATGTAGACATAGGTTCAATCGCCAGCGTCATACCACTACGTAATAACACACCAGCATTATATGGTCCATAATTTGGAACCATTGGGTCTTCGTGCAAATGTGTGCCAATTCCATGACCTACAAGTTCTCTAACAACACCATAACCATTATTTTCAAGATGTACTTGAATTTTATGGCTAATATGTCCTAGTTTACTTCCCGCACGAATATCCTTTATTCCTTCAAAGAATGATTGTTTAGTGCATTCAATGAGTTTTAAAACTTTTGGTTCGACATTGCCTACTGCAAAAGTTCTTGCAGCATCTGCGTGATAACCTTTCCAGTTAACTCCACAATCAATGCTAATTATATCTCCATCTTTAAAAGGTATATCACTTGCAAATCCATGAACAACTTCGTCGTTAAGACTAGCACAAATTGTATATGGAAATCCTTCGTAACCTAAAAATGATGGCTTGGCACCCTTTGACGAAATGTAATCATAGGCCAATTTATCTAGTTGTGCCGAAGTTTGACCTACATATATGTTTTGCTCAATCAGTTTTAATGTGTCAGCCAAGATTTTTCCTGCCTGACGCATTAAATCTAACTCGCTTTTTGTTTTAATTGTTATATTCATTTTACAACCTTGAAAGTATTTCTACTGCTTGTTGCATTGTATATTGAGGTGTGTGTCCTGCATCAATTCTATGAAGTAAACCAAGTTTTTCATAGTATTCGATTAAAGGATAAGTGCTATCAAAATATGTTTTAATTCTCTTTCTAACAGTTTCTTCATTATCATCAGCACGAGTAATAAGTTCGCCACCACATTTAGGACATACATTACCATCAACGTATTCCCTATTTGTAACAGCCTTACATTTACTACAAGTTAAACGACCTAAGGCTCTTCTTAAAATCTCATCTGGTTCAACATTTAATAATAAAACCGCATCAATTTTAGTCATATTATTTAAAGCTTCCGCTTGTTTTAAATCACGAGGAAAACCATCAAATAATAATCCATTATCTTCTGGAACAGATGCTACAAATTTATTCATAACGTCCATAACAGTTTCAAATTCAACCATACCACCGCTCATTTGAACTTCGTGGATATGCTTGCCAAGTTCACTTCCTGTAGCCACCTCTGCACGCAACAAGTCACCAGTAGAAACTTGAATTAAATTGTACTTCTCTTTAATATTGCCTGCTAGTGTACCTTTGCCACTATTAGGCGCACCTAATAAAATAATTTTCATACGACCCCATTTATATATTTATTTTAGAAATTTTCATTTCTATTTGCATTATAACATACTTTTGTTATAAAATCTAGTGGTTATTTTAAATTTTATTTCAAAAATCCTCTATAATTTCTCATAAGCATTTGAGCTTCAAGTTGTTTGTCAAATTCTAGTGCCACACTAACTACGATTAGTATTGCTGTTGCACTAAATGCACTTGTCAAACCAATTGTTCCAATCGCTTTAAAGATAAATGTAGGAATAATTGCCATAATACCTAAGAATATTGCACCAAACAATGTAATACGCTTAGAAATTCCACCTAGATAATCTGCGGTTGGTTTACCTGGACGAATACCTGGGATAAATCCACCATTTTGTTGAATTTGACGGCTGATATCATTAGTATTAAAGTTAATCATACTATAGAAATAAGCAAACGCTAAAATCAACAAACCTAATAATATTGTATAAATCCATGTTCCACTACCTACCCATTTATTCCACCAGCCAATAAAGCCTGTTGTTTTATCTGCCCAGAAAATACTAAATAGTAATTGTGGGAAAGTTAAAATTGAGCTTGCAAAGATAATAGGCATAACACCATTAGCATTTACACGCACTGGAATATAAGTAGATTGACCACCATACATTTTTCTACCCTTGATTTGTTTAGCATATTGTACTGGGACTTTACGTTCTGCACCATCTACAAAAACTACAAGTCCAAATATAACAAGCATAACAACCAAGAATAAAACTAATTGCCAAATTGCACGAACAGCAACGTCGCCACCCATACCAATATTCTTAAATACATCTAGTAACGCTGTACCAGCACTACTTAAAATACCTACGAAAATTAGTAATGACATACCGTTACCGATACCAATTTCGGTAATTTTTTCACCAAGCCATACAGTAAACATAGCTCCGGTTACTAACATTAACACTACAAAACTTATTGCAACCCATTCAGGAGTTGAACCAAAGTATTTATGGTCAATATAACCACTGCTATTTAAACCAATAACAATACCCAAAGCTTGAGCAGTTGCTATGATTAAAGCAGCAATTTTGGTGTACTTTTCAATCTTTTTACGACCTTCAGCACCTTCATTTTTTAAATTCTCCCAACTAGGTATTACCACTGCCAGTAGTTGAATAATAATTGATGAGGTAATGTAAGGTGACACACCAAGGGCCAAGAATGTACCTTGAGACAATGCTCCACCACTTAAGCTGTTAAGCAAGTTTAGGAAAGTTTGTCCTTCAGTAAATTCTGCACCTGCCACACCTGGAACTGGAATCCAACATCCAAGTCTATATATCAATAAAAGTAATAGTGTTAATAATAATTTGTTACGCACTTCTTTAATCTTAAATGCGTCAGTTAATGTTTTAAACATTATACCTCCTCAGGTGTACCACCTAATGCTTTAATTTTTTCACTTGCTGTAGCAGTAAATTTGTTAGCCTTAACAGTTAAAGCAACCTTTAATTCACCGTTACCTAAAATTTTAATACCGTCTTTTTCAACTTTTGATAAAATTCCTCTTTCGATTAATGCAGCAGCATCAACTACTGAATTTGCTTCGAAAATGTTAAGTTTTTCAACATTAACTGTTGAGTAAACTTTTGCAAAATTAGCATTATTAAATCCACGAGAAGGAAGTCTTCTATATAAAGGCATTTGTCCGCCTTCAAATCCAGGACGAACGCCACCGCCACTACGAGCGTTTTGACCTTTATGTCCTTTACCAGCAGTTTTGCCTAAGCCACTACCGATACCACGACCTTTTCTAAACTTTTTGGTCTTTTCGCCTTCGGCGTTTTTTAAATCATAAATATACATATTAACTCCTTTTACGCCTTTTCTACTTTAACTAAATGCTTAACTTTGAAAATGCTTCCTTGAACGCAAGCGTTGTCAGGTAAAACATTACAATCACCTAGTTTCTTCAAACCTAAAGCTTCTAATATTTTAGCTTGGTTTTTGTTATAACCTATGCAACTTTTTACATAAGTAACTTTAATCATATTTTCACTTTTCTTTTCCATAAAATGCCTCCTATAATTCTTCTACTGACTTACCGCGAAGCATTGCGATTTGTTCAGCAGTTCTCATATTTTTTAATGCATTTAATGTAGCACGAACAGTGTTGATTTTGTTAGTAGAACCGTGTATTTTAGCAGTAATATCTGTATATCCTGCAAGTTCAAATACTGCACGAGCAGCACCACCAGCAATAATACCTGTACCAGGTTTTGAAGGTAAGATAATAACACGTGTGGTAGAAAATTTACCAACTGCTTCGTATGGAACTGTACCATTTACGATTGGAACATTTATCATGTTCTTCTTAGCAGCTTTTTCTGCTTTTGCAGCAGCCATAGGAACTTCTTTTGCTTTAGCAGTGCCCATTCCTACGCGACCTTTCTTATCGCCTACAAGAATTAATCCTGCAAATCCGATAACACGTCCACCTTTAACAGTTTTAGAAACACGGCGAATGCCTAGCATTTTCTTTTCAAGTCCGTCGTTTTCTTCTGCTCTAGGCTTTCTAAATTCTCTTTTAGCCATATTTTTCTCCTCCTAAAACTTCAAGCCAGCACTTCTAGCGCCGTCTGCAAGTTCTTTTACTCTACCTGTATATAGGTAACCGCCTCTATCGAATACAACTTCAGTGATACCAGCCTTAATAGCCAATTCACCAATAGTCTTACCAATGAAAGCAGCTTGTTCTTTATTTGTCATATTTTTCAAAGTGTCAGCATATTGCTTTTGCTTTGTATTGCAACTAACTAATGTTGTTCCGTTTTCGTCATTGATAATTTGAGCATCAATATGTTTCAAACTTCTATAAACATTCAAACGAGGACAACTAGCAGTTCCGCTTAGATTTTTTCTAAGTCTTGTATGACGAACTTGTCTAATTTGATTTTTATTCTTCTTTGTAATCATACTTTACTCTCCTTATTTCTTTCCGCCCTTACCAGAAGACTTACCTTCCTTCAAAGACACTTTTTCATCTGTGTAACGAATACCATAACCATGATAAGGTTCAACAGGTCTAATTGCTCTAATTTTAGAAGCCATAGCACCAACACGTTCCTTACTAATACCTTCAACGATGATTTCGTTGTTGTTATTAGATAATTTAACGCCGTCTTCTTCTATAACTTCAACTGGGTGAGATAACCCTAAGTTCATAACAAGTTTATTGCCTTGTTTAGCAACTTTGAAACCTACACCATTAACAGTTAAAGACTTCTTAAAGCCTTCAGTAACACCGATTACCATATTGTTAATCAAAGTTCTGTACAAACCGTGCATAGCATTAGCTTCATTTGTTTCTTTTAACTTTTCAACAATAACTTGGTTGTTTTCAACATTTACTTTAATAAGTTTACTAACTTGTTGTGTTAGAGTACCTTTACTTCCAGATACTGTAACTACGTTTTGAGCGTCTACGCTAACTGTAACGCCTGCTGGTATTGTAATTGGTAATTTTCCTATTCTTGACATAACTCACCTCTACCATACATACGCTAGCACTTCACCGCCAACGCCTGCCTTTCTTGCTTTTTTATCAGTCATAATACCTCTACTTGTTGACAAGATTGCAATACCTAGTCCATTAAGAACCTTTGGAAGTTGTTCAGTATTAGCATATTGTCTCAAACCTGGACGAGAAATTCTCTTCAAACCTTGAATAACCTTTTCGCCATTAGGACCATATTTTAATACAACAACAATATAACTGATACCATCAATAGTTTCTTGGCTATATGATGTAATATATCCTTCTTCTAAAAGAATTTCAGCAATAGCCAATTTTGTTTTAGAACTTGGAATGTTAACAGTTTCGTGCTTTCTAGTATTAGCATTACGAATTCTAGTAAGCATATCTGCTATTGGATCAATAATTATCATAACTTTTCTCCTTTTACCAGCTTGACTTCTTAACACCAGGTAGTTCACCCTTGTAAGCCAAGTTTCTAAAACATATTCTGCAAATACCGTATTTTCTTAATACAGCGTGTGGTCTTCCACAAATTGAACAACGTGTATACTCACGAGTAGCATACTTTTGAGGACGTTGTTGTTTATTAATCATCGCTTTCTTTGCCATATTCTATCTCCTTGCCTTTTTAAATGGAACGCCCATTTCTGTTAATAAAGCCAATGCTTCTTCATTTGTTTTTGCTGTTGTAATAAACATAATGTCGAAGCCACGAACTTTTTCGATTTTATCATAAATAATTTCAGGGAAGATGATTTGTTCTTTAATACCAAAACTGTAGTTACCCTTTCCATCAAAAGATGTTGTTTCAAGACCTTGGAAGTCTCTAACACGTGGTAAAGCAACAGATACAAGTCTATCAAAGAATTCATACATTCTTTCGCCTCTTAGTGTAACTTTTGCACCAATTTTTTGTCCTTGTCTTAACTTAAAGTTTGCAACTGACTTTTTAGCATAAGTTACGATTGCCTTTTGACCAGCAATTGCACTTAATTCGTCTACTGCAATGTTAAAGCTTTTTGAATTGTCTTTTTCTTTTCCAAGACGTAAACTTAATACAATCTTGTCAAGACGAGGAATTTCCATAACGTTAGCATAACCAAACTTTTCTTTCAAAGCAGGCTTAACTACGTCGTTGTAGTGTGCATGACGTCTATTAATTTGTTTTTCCATAAGACTACTCCTTAATTTGCCTTGCTGGTTTTATCAGCAGCTTTTTTGCTAGTTTTCTTTGTGCTAGCCACTTTATCAATAACGGCATCACATCCGCTGTTTTTACAAACACGAACTGATTTTCCGTCAACTATTTTATGTGCAATTCTAGTAGGTTTTCCACAGGTAGGACATACTAGTTGTACGTTTGAAGAATTAATTGGACCTTCAACCTTTACAATTCCACCTTTGTCTTCACGAGACTTTGGCTTGTTATGATGAGTTTGGATATTAACACCACTAACTACTACTGTGCTTTTAGCACAATTTGTAGATAGGATTTCACCCATCTTACCTTTATCCTTACCAGCGATAACTAGAACTTTATCACCTTTCTTAACGTGTAATTTACTCATAACGTCTCCTTTATAAAACTTCTGGTGCTAGTGAAATAATTGTATTAAATCCACCTGCACGAAGTTCTCTTGCAATAGGTCCAAATATTCTTGTACCCTTAGGCGCTTTTGCCTTATCAATAATAACAGCAGCGTTTTGGTCAAATCTAATTGATGTACCATCAGCACGTTGGATTGGGTATGTTGTTCTAACTATAACAGCTGTAACAACGTCACCTTTCTTAACTTTACCATTTGGGTCAGCCTTTTGAACTGAAGCAACGATAATATCACCAATACCTGCAGTTTTTCTATGAGAGCCACCTAAACATCTAATACATTTAATAATTTTTGCACCAGTGTTGTCAGCAACTACTAATCTACTTTCTTCATGTACCATATATTACCTCCTACTTAGCACGCTCTACGATTTCTTGAACGCGGAAGTATTTGTCTTTACTCAATGGACGAGTTTCAACAATACGAACTGTATCACCTACGTGACAATCGTTCTTTTCATCGTGTGCTTTGTATTTTTTAGTATATGTGATATATTTGCCATAAATTGGATGCTTTTTCTTCATTGAAACCAAAACTACAACTGTCTTGTCCATCTTATCGCTAACTACGATACCAACAATTGACTTTTGGCTAACTTTCTTTTCTTTTTCCATATATTATTACTCCTTTGCACCAACTGTTTTTTCGCTTATCACAGTTTTTACTCTAGCTATATTCTTTTTAACAGTTCTAATAGATGAAGTATCCTTTAATTGTCCAACACTATTTTGGAAAGTAAGATTAAATAATTCTTGCTTTAACTTACCTTCTTCAAGTTTCAACTCATCTAAAGTCATTTCTTTATAATTATTTTTCATCACTTTCACCGCCTTCAACTAGTGTTTCTTTTCTTACAACCTTAGTTTTAACTGAAAGTTTGTGAGATGCAAGTCTTAAAGCTTCCATACAAACTTCTTCACTAGGTCCAGAAATTTCAAATAAAACTCTATCAGGTTTTACTACTGCTACGAAGTGGTCAGGAGCACCCTTACCGCTACCCATACGAGTATCAGCTGGTTTCTTAGACACTGACTTGTCTGGGAAAATCTTAATCCAAACTTTACCACCACGTTTCATATATCTGTTCATTGCTACACGGGCTGCTTCAATTTGGTTACCTGTAATCCAGCCTGGTTCTGTAGCCATAAGACCGTAATCACCGTAAGCCACAAAGTTACCTCTGTGAGCACGACCCTTCATACGACCTCTAAATTGTTTTCTTCTTTTAACTCTCTTAGGCATTAACATATTAGTTTTCTCCTTTCTTGTTAGCCATAGATACCTTTCCTATGATGTCACCCTTATAAATCCAAACTTTAACACCAATAACACCAAAAGTTGTGTTAGCTTCAACGTGAGCATAATCAATATCAGCTCTTAAAGTTTGTAGAGGAATTGAACCTTCATGATAGTGTTCGCTACGAGCAATTTCAGCACCATCAAGACGTCCGCTTACCATAGTTTTAATACCAACAGCACCAGCACGCATAGTTCTTTGCATAGCTGCTTTCATAACGCGTCTAAATTGAGCACGTTTTTCAAGTTGTAATGCAATACTTTCAGCTACCAATTTAGCATCAAGGTCTACATTTTTAACTTCTTTAATATTTACATTTACACGCTTAGCACTAGACATTTTTTCAAGAGTTTTTCTTAAATTTTCAACGCCAGCACCTTTTTGTCCAATAAGAACACCTGGCTTACCAGTTTCGATTGTAATAGTAACGCTATCGCCACCTCTTTCAATCTTAACACTTGAAATACCAGCACTCTTATAGTTCTTAAGAACGTACTTACGAATAGTGTCATCTTCCTTAATAAACTTAGCCATATCTTTTTTATCTGCAATCCAGAAAGAGTTCCAAGTTTTATTAATACCTATTCTCATTCCATTAGGATTAAGTCGGAGGCCAAGCGGTCTTAGGAAGACAAGTCCAAACAGCAACTCCTTGGCTCACAGAACGACATGGCTACGATCCGACTTTCATCTTCCTTAATAAACTTAGCCATATCTTTTTTATCTGCAATCCAGAAAGAGTTCCAAGTTTTATTAATACCTATTCTCATTCCATTAGGAT
>JAZSRW010000124.1:0-5863 GCA_045538675.1 Candidatus Onthoplasma sp.
ATATGAAATTTGTTCAAATAAAATTACAAAAATTTTATCATCTTATTCAAAATACAAAAATAAGCATAGCAAATAAAAAATTAAATGTCAACTAGGTTTACAAACTTTAAGTGTTTTACAAAAAAATTGTAAAAAGCAAAATGTGATAAAAAGAAAAAAATACAGCATTTTTGATATGAATTTGTAAAAATTCGTAGCAAATTCGTAGCAGTGGGCATTTTTAGAGTATTTTTAAAATACTAGCAAGCATTAAAAACCCCTATAAAATAGGGGTTTTTCGATGGTTGAGCGTTAGCAAAGTAAATAGAACTCTAATATAAGTCAAAAGGTTTAGAAATAATGTTGCCATTTGAATTTGTTAGTTTAAAGTATAATTGCTTGCCTATTAGGTTTTTAACTGAAAATTCGGTTGTAAATAATCCCGATAGATTGTATTTAGTTTTGATTTTTGTTTCATCTAAAAACCATTCAATTTTATTTGAGAATAATGATTTGATACTAATAGTGCCTTGATAGTTATCAACATTAATATCAATTACTTTTGGTGTCCCAATTAGATTGTAGTCTTGTGATTTAGATATTGTAAAAAGATTTTTAGTATCAGCGAAGTTTATTGTATCAAAGTCAATATTTTCATAAGGGCTTTTAATCATAGGGATATAACCTTGTTTAAATTCAATATCTTGTCCACCAAACTTGTTAAGGTCGGCAACGATCTTCCATCTATAAACTTTATTTTGTTCTTCAAACTTCATCTCGGCTTCGGTTAGGTGGGCAATAAAGTCAAGTTCGCTAGCGTTATTAACTTTCATAAAATGAGTTTTGGCATCTTCGCCGTAACCTAATCTATATGAATTTCTTATATGTTTTACACCATGACACCTACTACAAAGGGCGATTATATCAAGTAAAGTTTGAGTTTTATTTTCTACATTAAAATTCCAAACTTCGTGTGCGTCAAGGTCATCAGTTGCATATCCGCAAATTGCACATTTATGATTTGCTCGTTCATAACATTTATTTCTAAGTACGTCCCAATCTTTTTTAGAAAGAGTTTTGCTAAAATCATTTCCCCAAGCACCTTTAGGAAGTAAATCAATAGTTAATTTATAATTTTTCATTAAATTTTCCTCCTAAATTTCAGGATACAACTCGCCAGCGAGATATTTTTTTGTAAACTCCGCTAGTCCAATCTTTTTAATTAACTCAGTTCTATTAAATGGGTCAACTGCTTTTATATTGCCTTTCATTTCCTTAAAAGGCGTGCCATAGCAAATAATTGCTGATGGATTGATAACCTCTAACATTTTGTTATAACTTTGCATAAATTCCTTTTCATATTCTTCACGGCAATATGTAGACACTGCAACTACTGATCCTTGTTCAATCCCATCAAAGCAAAAATCATAACTATCGCTTCCCGCACAGCAAACAGTTGGAATTACAATTTTTCCATGCTTTTGCCAATATGCTCCACACCAACGATTTTTAAAAGTGCTATAAATTTGTAAAGCTCTTGGCATATCCCAATACAAACTAAATTCAGGTGAGAGTAGGGCATAATATTGGTTTAATTTTTCCAATGCTAGTTCTGGTTTTTCATAGACATTATCAAAGTACCAATCATAAGTGAAGAAGTGTATAGTTTTATCCTTATGTTCTTCATCGTTATTTTTAGTTTTTGTATAGTTCCATAAATTGATTTTATCTAAATCAATATCTTGTTTTTTAATAAGTGGCATACCATATTTACCCACAGTTTTAAACTCATCTCTAACTAGTTTTAATTTTTTATATAACTTTTCTTGTTCATAATCACTTAATTCATTTTTTGATATATTATTATTTTCTATCATAATTACTCCTTTTAAAAATTTAAAAGAAGTCATAATATATGACTTCTTCTAGTAAAATTAATCTATTTTATTTTTGCTCTTTTGTTTTAAGATATAATTCGTATGCTTGTTTTACCGTATGTATATGAGAAGTTATAAGTTCTGGTTTATTTTCCCACAGTTCTTTATATTGGTTATAACTTATATAATTTGCTCCCCCCTCATAATCTTTGTCTTCATTTTGGATGCTGTCGTCCTCCCAGAAACAAACACGACATATATCGTGAGGAAATTCTATGTCGTATTGACCGCATAGTTTACATTTGTAAGGGGGATATTCTATTAATTTACCAGTTTTTTTATGTGTATAATATGTGCTCATAATTTTCTCCTTTTAGTTTATCCAATAATCACCACACTCATCGAATTTATTATCAATAAATGTTTTTGGATTATCTGGATAGAAATAAGTTACTATTTTTCCATCTTTTGTAATAATTATGAATTCATGAGTTCTAGGGTTGTATTTATAGATTGAACCATTATAAGCCCTAAAAGTTTTCATTCCTCTTTCGTTGCTTCTTGCAAATTTTATTGAATCTCTAGCATATTTAATAAGTCCATCAATATCATTACTATATCCCATTTTAGGCCCATGTTTATTAAAATGTTCAATTAGACGATATTCAGAAGTCCAATATTGTGCAAAAGTGCTTGGTCCTTTTTCCATTATAGCACCTCGCACGATTTTTTGCAAGTGGTTATATTTTTATCTTTAGGAATTAATTTGGGTTGTATGATTTTATTCATATTGTTTTCTCCTTATTATATTTAAGACTGAAATGGTTTCAAGCTTTTGGAGAATTGTATCATACGAAAATTAAAATACGAACAAGGGGTGCCATTTTTTTTGATGTTTTTATATTTAAGATATATAGAGTTGTTTAATAAATCATTATGAATAATAATATAAAATAATTTGATAATTTATTATTTATAACAATACAACACGATATGATATTAATATATTTTTTATAGAGGATTTGTAGAAATGGGGGATTTAGGTGAGTTGAGTGTAGGAAATAGAAAATAAAAAAAGCCCTATAAATAAGGGCTTTTTCGATGGTTGCGGGAGTTGGATTTGAACCAACGACCTTCGGGTTATGGGCCCGACGAGCTGCCGAACTGCTCTATCCCGCGATATTGAATTTTAAGCATTAAAAAACGCATTTATCAATGCTTATACTTATATTATATGCAAAACATATTGTTTTGTCAACACTTTTTTAAAAATTTATTAAAATTTTATAATATTAGTATTTTAATATTAAAGTAGTGAAGGCGGTTGATATGGATAATGGTTCTAAATTGGACAATGGGATTGTATAAATAGGTTAGAGGATATTATGCACAAATTAAATATACAAGAAGTTTTAAAGCAAGTAGGTTCTAGCCTTGACGGATTAGATAATAAGACGATTATATCTAATCGAAATAAATATGGTGTTAATAAAATAGACAAAGAAAAACGAAAAAGTTTGTTTATTAGATTTTTGGCTCAATTTAAAAATATCATGGTGTTGATACTTCTTTTTTCTTCCATAATATCTATTACAATTGCAATAGTTGGTGGTGAAACTAGTGAACTATTTGAAGGTTTTGTAATATTGTTTATAGTATTTATGAATGCGGTTGTTGGTGTTGTTCAGGAAAATAAGGCTGAAGCATGCATTTCCGAACTACGTAAAAGTGAAAAGACTACTGCTAAAGTAATGCGTCGCGGGATTATGCAAATTATTCCTACAGAGGACATTGTGGTAGGCGATATTGTATATATTGAGGCTGGTGATATTGTACCAGCAGATATTAGAATTATTGAAAGCAATAATATTAAATGTGATGAAAGTAAACTGACTGGGGAATCGGTGTCTTCCAGTAAAGATGCTAGTATTATATGCAAATCTAACACTCCGCTTGCTGAAAGATATAATATGGCACATTCAGGAAGCATTGTCACATCTGGTAAGGCAAACGGTGTGGTGGTGGCGGTTGGTAATAATACTGAAATTGGCAAAATTGCACACCTGTTATTTAATGCTAAAAAAGAACTAACACCACTACAAAAAAGCATTGAGCGTATTGGAAGGTTTATAACCTATTCAGTGCTTGCTGTATGTGTGATAATATTTTTGATTGAACTTATTTTTGTAAAAGACAGTAACTTTATAGGAGCATTAATGACATCAGTGGCTTTAGCGGTGGCTGCAATACCTGAAAGTTTGCCAGCGGTTATTACATTGATTATGGCTATGGGTGTTCAACAATTGGCTAAACGAAAGGTTATTATCAAACAATTAAGTGCTGTAGAAACGCTTGGCAGTTGTGAAATAATATGTACCGATAAGACAGGAACGCTCACTCAAAACAAAATGGTGGTTGTACAAAATTTTAGTAACAATTGTTATTGTTCAAATGTATCACAAATCAATCCTCAAATGCTTAAATGTATGAATTATTGTACAAATTCATATCTTGATAGCAATGGTATTATAATCGGCGAGTCTACTGAAAATGCGATATTTGAATACTCGCTAACAGCAAATATCAAACCAAGTAAACGTGTGCAGGAGATAGCATTTGATTCGAATCGCAAAATGATGACTACATTAAATGTTGTTGATGGTAAGATTTTTAGTTATACTAAAGGTGCTTTTGATAGGATTATAAAGTTATGTACGCATATTGATATTAATGGCGTGGTTGTGCCTTTAACGGATAATATGAAAGAACATTTAACCAAAGTTAGCAATGATATGGCAGATAAAGCATTGAGAGTGTTGGCTTTTTGTTATAAAAGTTACGAAAGTTTTGAGGGAACGGAAGATTTAGAATATAATCTTGTATTTGCGGGATTAACAGGTATGATGGATACGCCTCGTAAAAATGTGAAATCTGCAATTAATAAATGTTTTAAGGCTGGATTAAAACCTATTATGATAACAGGCGACCATAAGCGTACTGCTTTTGCAATTGCTAAAGAATTGGGTATTGCTTCGTCGCTAGGTCAAGTGTTAACAGGTGATGAAATAGATAGTATGACCGATAAGGAATTTGCGGATAATGTTCAAGGTTATACTGTATTTGCACGAGTTAGCCCTGAACATAAAGTTAAAATTGTTAAAGCGTATAAAAGCCTGAAAAAAATTGTGGCTATGACGGGTGATGGTGTTAATGATGCACCAAGTTTAAAGATTGCAGATATTGGTGTTGGTATGGGTATAACGGGTACTGATATTGTTAAAAGCGTCAGTGATATGTTGATTACAGATGATGATTTTTCTAGTATTATTGTGGCAGTGGAAGAAGGTCGTAAGGTTTACAACAATATTCAAAAAGCATTGCAATATTTAATATCAACAAATTGTGTTGAGGTGTTTGGGATGTTGTTTGGTCTTGTATTCTTTCCACAATATACATTTTTGTATCCATCACAAATGTTGTTTATAAATTTGGTTAGTGATAGTTTGCCGGCTTTTGCTTTGGGTCGTGAATTGGTTGAGCCTGATATTATGGCACGGCCACCACGAAAAAATAATAGTGGGTTGTTTGGGCAAGATGTAGGTGTTAGTATAATATATCAATCAATAATTCAAATGATAATTGTAATATGTGTATATATATATGGTCTATTTAATTTTGGAAGTCAAATAGCAACCACTATGGTATTTTTTGTAATTGTGTTTATGCAATTATTGCATAGCGTTAATTGTAAAACTAATCAAAGCATTCTTGGTAAAAATTTGATTGATAACAAAACTTTTAATATATGTTTTGTGTTGTCGTTAGGTATTAGTTTAATGGTGGCAATTTGTCCAATATTCTATACCATATTTAACCTTTCATTTTTAAATGTGCATCAATGGATAATGGTGGCAATTACATCAATAAGTATTATTCCATTATGTGAAATTGTTAAATTATTTTTAAATTATCGTAAAATTAATAAATATAATTTTTATCACAAAATT
>JAZSRW010000038.1:0-6076 GCA_045538675.1 Candidatus Onthoplasma sp.
TGTTGACAAGCATATTAACTTGAAAAAATCAATAGCCGAAACGGAATTCCAAAAATTATCAATTATAAGTTCAACATTTGATATTGATGAAAGTATATTTGATGATTATAAAGAAATTAAAAGCAAATTTAATGATTTGTCAATAAATGTTAATATAGGGATTAATTAAGTATAAATTAAAATATGTTTTAAGTATTTTCAAGCAGCTGCTATGAAACAAAAAAATAAAAACTCACTGAAATTAAAGTGAGTTTTTTGCTTAAAATAAGTATTTTGTTGATATTTTAAATTATTTTTATTAAAAATTTATTTTTAAAATATTTTACCATTTTCCAGGGTGTGCATTTGTTCGATTAACCAAAGGTTAAAATTGTGTTCGGCATAAGCAAGTGCTTCTTGCTCGGAATCCATTTCGCCATCTAGTACAAATATTTCATCATTAACTTGTTCGTATTCTCTAGTTAAGACGTTAATACCTACCCATGGTTCTAAAACAGATTTATTAAGGTTATGTTCAAATACAACCATTTGTCTAAACAAGTTATCTACAAGTTCTTTCATTGAATAATTAAATAATTCAGCAAGGTTTCTTCCACCATTAAAGTATTCAAGTGTAGCATCAAAAAGGTAGGCATATATTCTATTTTCTCTTAAATTTTGTAATCTTTGTGATTTGTTGGTAACTCTGAAAGTTGCGGTAGGATTTTTGTGTTTTTGACCTATGACTAACCCTGAAAGTTTGTGATAAATAATCATTAGATAGTTGGCAACTATAAGTTCGTACATTTTTGCGTGTGAATTAATTCTGTCAATACAATATTGTAATTTGCCTAGGGTTTTTAATTTATTTTCTTTTTTAGTGATTAAATCTTTAAATTCTTGAACACTTAATTCAGCAGGTATTTTAGCAATACTTTTACGATAGCTTTTTGCAACTTGTGCAAAATCGGGGATAAGACTATCAATTTCTTCGCTTAAATATCTACAAATGACTGCCTGAAGTTCAATTTCTAAATCAATACCTCTTTCGCTATCTAAATTTATCCATTTACCACCAAGATATTTTTCTACATCAATATCACTACATAAACTTTCGGCATACCAGTTAAATGCATCGCTTGCATCATCCCATATAAGAGTGCGTTTCATCTCGTGTTGTTCCATAAATTGCTCCTAAAATACATTTCCGTTAGTTAATGTGTGCATTTCACGATTTAAACGTTTATTAAAATCATTTTCAACAATTTTAATAAAATCTTCGTAAGATGCTGGGTCATCGTCTAAATTAATAACGGCAACTTCATTAAAAATTGTAGCAAAGTAGTTTTCTTCATCATAAGAACCAATATATTGATTAATTACTGTATTGTCATTATTGTAATCAAATACTGCCATTGAAGTGTATAACCAATTAGCAAGTTCGTTCATTGTTAGGTTGCTTAACTGATTTAAAGTGGTGTGATATTTTGCTTCCTTGCGTGCACAGTCAATATATTGATAAATGGCGGAACTTTTTAATTTTGGTATTTTTTCAATACGTCCATAATGAGCACGTTTTCCGTTTGGTTGCAATTCAAGGCTTATTACTTTTGAATAAATTGCCATAAGCAAACTTGCGTGATCTAGTTCAAAATCCCCTTGTTCAATATCATCTAAAGAGTAGTGTAATTTTAAATAGCCTTTAAGTTTATTTTCACAGGTTTTAAACTTTTGATTAAATTCAATTAAGTCCAAATCTTGTTTAGATAAAAGATTTACACTTTTAATGAAATTTTGTTTAACTTCGTCTTTGCTTGGGATTAATTCTCTAATCTTTTCGCTTAATAGTTTGCATATTGCATTTTGGACTGCAATTTCTTGACTTTGGTCGTCAATATAACTATTGCTGATATATTTTTGTAATGGCTTTATAAAATTGTCATAATCACTAAATACATATGTATAAAATGAATAACTTGCTTTTTCGTAGTGTTCTTTTTTCATAATTTATCCTTTTAAAATATTTTGCCGTTATCAAGAGTAAGCATTTCTTGACGTAATTCTTGTTTAAATAATCGTTCTCCAATGAACACATCTTTTTCATAAGGCTCATTTTCAATGGAAATATATTCTTCAATTTCTTCTTGAGATAAAGGAAGTTTATTTTCTTCTTCACCTAGATATGAGTAGATGATTAAATTGCCAGCATTATCTAAACTGGATATATATTGAGATTTATCATCATAAAGTAAGTTTTCAACACTTTCTTGTAAATCTTTTGAAAGTTGAGATAAAGAACTTGAAACAGAATTATTTATATCGATATGTGCTTCATAAGAATAGGCAAGTCTTAGATATTTATACATTTTGCTTTCTGTAATATCTTTAATAGACTTTTTGTTTAATTTACTATAAATAAGGTATAAATATACAAGTATATCTATACTAAGACAATCATGACTATCGAGTTTGTCTATATAATATTTAATTCTTCCATATGTTTCAAGTTTAGTTTGTTCGCGATTGATAATTTTTTGTGCTTGGACATAGTCTAGGTTTGGACTAAGATTTCTTAAATTATGTAGATAACTTTCCTTAATTTCATTAAAATCAAATTTTTTATTTATTTTATCGCCAAAATACCAAGCCATGGCGGAAATCAATTCTTCCTCCTCATTATCATAATTGATATTAAAATCATCTGATAAGTAATCACGGAAAGGTTTGACAAATTGTTCGTTTACATAAAGTTTATATGCTGTACTAATCTTATGAATAGCCATATAGTCCTCCAATATGTTAGTATTGTATCACGGATAGAGTGCTTTGTCAATACTAAAAAATTGATAAATATTAATGTGTTGGGTAGATTGAATTTAATAATATAAATCTATATAGTAATTAAAATTTAATAAACTTTAATAAATTTTGTACATTTTTATTGACTATCAATAATTAATATTGTATACTTATGATATACAATGATATATATTGTATTATGTAAAGGAGGCTATCGTATGAAACGTTGGCAAATTATTTGAATAACTGATTATACGATGGTTGAAAGATAGCATTTAAGTTTTTTACAAACCTTCGTTAATTCGAAGGTTTTTTAAATTAAAGTTTTGACTATGGTATAATAAATAACTATTATTGCGTTTAAAAATATTTAAATTGGAAATTAAGGAGAAAAATTTATGAAAAATATTATATTAACGGCTGATAGACCAACAGGAAGATTGCATATAGGTCACTATGTTGGTTCTTTGCGTGAACGTGTTAGACTTCAAAATGAAGGAAATTATCAAGATTTGTATGTTATGATTGCAGACGCACAAGCACTTACTGATAATTCGGGAAATCCCCAAAAGGTGAGAGATAATGTATTGGAAGTTATGTTGGACTATTTATCTGTTGGATTAACGCCCGATAAAACAACTTTTTGTTTACAATCTTGCGTAACCGCATTAAATGAAATGACAATGTATTTTATGAATTTAGTTACATTGCCAAGAGTGTTACGTAACCCTACCGTAAAAACTGAAATTACTTATAGAGGATTTGACAAAGGCCCTGGAATACCAGTTGGATTTGCAACTTATCCAATTAGTCAGGCAGCAGATATCACTGCATTTAAGGCAAATATTGTGCCTGTTGGTGATGACCAACTTCCTATGATTGAACAAGCACGTGAAATTGTGCGTAGTTTTAATCATACTTATAATACTGATTGCTTAGTTGAATGCAAAGAGGTATTGCCAAACAACGAGGCATGTACTCGTTTGCCTGGTACTGACGGTAATGCTAAAATGAGCAAATCTATCGGTAACTGCATTTATATTTCAGATGAACCTAGTGAAATTAAGAAAAAGGTTAACTCAATTAAGACTTTCCCTCGTGCCATTGAAGAACCTGGAATTTTGGAAGACAATATATTATTTATGTATCTTCAAGCGTTTTGTAAAGATGATAGTTTTGCTAAGTTCTATCCAGAATTTAAAGATTTGGAAGACCTTAAAACTGCTTATGCAAAGGGCGGAATAGGAGACGGAAGAATTAAAAAGTTCTTAAATGATGTTTTACAAGAAGAACTTGCACCAATTAGAGAACGTAGAAAAGAATATCAAAAACGTATACCAGAAGTTATCGAGATGATTAAGCAAGGCAACAAAAAGGCAAATGAAGCAGCTGACGCAACATTACTTGAAATGAAGCAAGCAATGGGAATAGATTATTTTAGTAATGATAATTTTGAAAAAGAACAAATCAAAAAGTTTAGCGATAATAAATAGCAAATTTTACATTAAGTATTGAAAATCGCTATAGATTATGATATAATCACATCAACTTTAGGAGGACATTATGGCAAACAAATTAACACCACAACATTATGTGAATATGATAATATATTACATCGAAAATAAACAAGATTTTATCACAAAGGAAGATTTGTATAAGTATTGTATTAGAAAAACTGAGGAATTAGATGCTGGCGATGAGCGATATATTCAATCAATTATTGATAAACTAGTAAAGCAACTACGACACGGTAGATATATTTCTATGCAAGATTTGATTCATTTTAGACAAATTAAATCATTTCGTAATTGTATGATAACTATTGATGATGATATGCCTAAATTGAATATTACCGAAGAACAAGCAAAGAAAATAATTAATAAAAATATTTCATTAGGTGATTTTGGTTTATAGGAGAGCTTATGAGTTTGTTTGATTTTTTATTATTTCGTAATAAGAAAACAAGTGTGTTAGGTGCTAGGAAATATGGGCAAAAAGAACATGCGGAGCCAAAAGAAACTAGTGTGTTAGCATCTAGACAATATGGTAAAGATGTGGATATATCAATTTCACAAGAAGACGGCTATTTAAAGTCAGTGGTGGCGGATTATTATACAATCAATGAATATGTTGAAAAGATGAGAGAAATTGATAATTTAGGCATTGAAAAATTATTAAACAATAGTGTTGTTTGGAATAGTTGGAAACAACGTGTAAATAAAGGAACCTATTTTGCTTTTAGACATAATGGAAATCTTTATAATATATTAATTAATGACGCAGAGATACGTATTGACGAAAGAATACCCGTTGGCGAAGAAACTGTAAATAAGTTTATTGCTTTTAGAGATTGTTCATATAGATATTTTAGATGTGTGCATGATAAAAACGGAAGTTCTTATGATACAATGTACTATAATTCAAACGGATTTGAAATAAAAGCACTAGAAATGACAAGAGAAGAATTTTTGCAAGACTTTAACGCAACAATGAATAGTTTGAAAACATTTAAAGCAATAGACGATATTTTAGATTTAAAAAAATTAGACCCATATTCATTTGACAAAAAAGTTGATAAAATGATATAATGTAGGCATTACGGAGGGAAATATGGGACGAATTTATAATAGTGCGTACTGCAATATGTTACGTGATGCTGAAAAGGCTAAAAATCCAGAACTTAAACGTTCAAGTAAGGAACTTTCTGCTATTGATAATATGGCAACGGTGGCGGATATGCTAGTGCTTGAAGCAAGAGATTTGAAGTTTATGCGTGGTTGCGACAACAATATTGCTGGTGATATCACAATGATTAAAGCAATTAACGAAAAGTATCCTGATGTGTACAAGTTCTTAAGCGATATGTATAATGTGATTATTAATCCTAATACTGACGCTGAAAAGAAAGTTGCTGACAAAGACGGTTTTATTGAAATGAACATTGACCACACATTACGTGCATTAGAAAGTTTAAAATAGTTTAAAAAAAAGATAGGCGTAGAGATGCGTCTATTTTTTATGCTTTTTATTTCATTAATATATATAATAGGTAGGGAATTTTGGGTTGAAATGATAAGATTTGGGTGAAAATGATTGGATTTTGGGTAAATTTTGGATATTTTTAAGAAAATTTAAAGTTTTTTCAAAAAAAGTTGCAAATTTTTAAAATTTTTTTGAAAAAAGTGTTGACATTAATTTTAAAGTGTGGTATATTAACAATGCAATCGCCAAAAAAGGCCTTGCAAACTAAACGTTACTGTCGTAACGCAAAGCACAATGACAACTACATATTTACATT
>JAZSRW010000128.1:0-3278 GCA_045538675.1 Candidatus Onthoplasma sp.
ATGAAAAAGTTTGTTAAGTATTTATTAATTTTAATAATTTTACCTGTGGCTTTTTTGTTTGTGGGTTGTAGTGGCGAACAGTTAGACTCAATTAAATCTATTAGTAAAACAATTGATGGATTAAAGGAAATTTATACCATAACCTATGAAAATGGTGATGTGGATACTTTTACAGTATTAAATGAAGCCAATGATTTATCGGTTGTGTCAATTGACAAAACTGGTAGTGAGGGCTTAACTGATATTTATACAATCACATATATTGATGGCTCAACCGAGCAATTTACAATCACCAACGGAAAAGATGCAGCATCTATTGAATCTATAACAAAAACTGCTACACAAGGATTAGTTGACACATATACTATTAAGTACAAAGATGGTCGTGTTGACTACTTTAATATTACTAATGGCGACAAGGGTGATACTGGACCTCAAGGCGTTTCAATTGTATCAATAGATAAGACTAATAGCGTTGGATTGATTGATACTTATACAATAACTTATAGCAATGGTCAAACAGATACATTTACAATTACTAATGGCGAAGATGGTGAAAATTTATATACTAATATAACCATTAACGATTTATTTGAAGAGGTTAAGAAAAACGGGAATAAACCTGCAGACTACGATATTGTGGACTTTATTAACGAATATTTAGATTTTAATGTTGACCAAAATGCAATTGCAAGTTCAAAGGCATTAAGGTCTGCTGTTGCAATATACGTAGAACACGAAGTGGAAATTAAAGATTACACTAATGGAACGGGATTTAGTTATGGAAAAACAAATTCTATTGCTTGGGGTGCGGGTTCTGGTGTGATATATGATTTGGATACAACTACAGGTGACGCATATATTATTACAAATTATCACGTATGTTATAGTAGTGATGCTTTGGCAAGTGACGGCATAGCAACAAAGTTTACGTTATATGTATATGGTGGCGAAACTATGAGTACAGACCTTAACGCTTTGTCAAATTATAATAACAACAATGCAGATGTAACATATTCTTCTCAACTAGAGTTTGATGAGAACGGATTACCTATAATCAATTATGGTTGGGGTGCAATTAATGCCGAATATGTAGGTGGTTCAGAACAATATGATATTGCTGTATTAAAAGTAACTGGTAGCGAGATTTTAAAAGATAGTGATTATCTTGAGGCTGAAGTTTATGATTCGGACCTTGTAAGTGCGGGTAGCACTGCAATTGCGGTAGGTAATCCTGGTGCTGGTGGTATTGCAGTTACTAACGGTGTTATTAGTATTGATAGCACTTATACTGAAGTAGCAATTACTGATAGCAACAATCCAATATCTTTCCGTGAATTTAGAATAGACACTCCTGTTAATGGTGGTAATAGTGGTGGCGGATTGTTTGATAATTACGGACGCTTAATAGGTATCGTAAATGCAAAATATAGTGGAACAGCCTATGATGATATTAATTATGCAATCCCTTCAAATATTGGGGTGCGTGTGGCTGATATGATTATCGATACTTGTGATGGCACTGACCGTATTCCTAATAGAGTATTAGTTGGCGTTGCCGTTCAAACAATTAACTCTAAAGGTTATTATGATGAAGATGCTGGTGTAATGCGTATAAAAGAAACTGTTAAAGTTGCAACTGTAAGCGATAATAGTTTGGCTAGCGACGCAGGTCTTCAAGCAGAAGATATTTTAACTAGTGTTGAAATTGTTAAAGAGAACAAGACAATTGTGATTGAAATTGACCGTAGATTTAAACTAATTGACGCAATGCTATATGTACGTGAGGGGGATATGATTAAATTTAATTACACTCGTAATGGCGTTGCTGGAACTGCGGTAACACAAATTTTAACTAATGATAATTTTATAGAAGTTGGTTAATTATAGTATAAAGATAGTTAGACAATAACTATCTTTTTTATTTGCCTTGACAATAATGAGATATTTAGATATAATACATAACATAAAAGGAATATTATGGAAAAATTTAGTTTTGAAGTTACACATATAGATAAAAATAGTGGTGCGAGAACGGGGATATTGCACACGCCTCATGGCGATATTCTAACACCTATATTTATGCCTGTGGGCACGCAAGCAACGGTTAAGAGTCTTACTAGTCAAGATTTGTACGATATTGAGGCACAAATAATACTTGCTAACACTTATCACTTGTTTATTCGTCCTGGTCACGAATTGGTGGCAAAAGCAGGCGGATTGCACAAGTTTATGAACTTTAATCGTCCTATGCTTACTGATAGCGGTGGTTTTCAAGTGTTTTCATTATCAAAATTGCGTAAAATTACTGATGATGGCGTGGAATTTCGAAATCACTTAAGTGGCGAAAAACTATTTATATCGCCTGAAAAAGCCATTGAAATTGAAAATGCGTTGGGTGCGGATATTATTATGGCGTTTGACGTTTGTAGCGAGTATGGAATTAGTTACAAAAAGGCTGAAGAAAATATGTGTCGCACGCTTAATTGGTTGGAACGTTGTTACAACACTCAAAAAAATCCTAACCAAATGCTATTTCCTATAGTTCAAGGTGCATTTTTTAAGGATTTGCGTTTAAAAAGTTTGGAAGAAACTAAAAAATATGCTAAATGCGGTATTGCTATTGGCGGATTAAGTGTTGGTGAGCCTAAAGAAGAAATGTATGATATATTAGATGCGTTAAAACCACATCTTCCTGAAAATATGCCACACTATCTAATGGGTGTAGGTAGTCCGGACTGTTTGGTTGAGGGGGTAGAGCGTGGCATTGATATGTTTGACTGCGTGTTGCAAACTCGTATTGCACGTAATGGTACGGCAATGACATCTCACGGTAAAGTAGTACTTAAAAATGCAAAGCATAAGGAAGATTTTACACCTCTTGACCCTGAATGTGACTGCTACTGTTGTACTCATCACACAAAAGCATATTTGCATCACCTTGTAAAAACTGGCGAAATTTTAGGTGGAAGACTATTATCCTTACATAATCTAAGATTTAGTTTAAAACTTATGGAAAACATTCGTAAAGCCATTAATGAAGATAGGTTTTTAGAATTTAAGCAAGAGTTTTACAACAAATATGGTCGTGACTAATATTTTATAATTAAATTTTATTAAAAAATAATGAAATTTATCAAATTTTGTCAAAAATATGTAAAAATAATTTTTATTTAGTAAATATGTTTGACTTTTATAAGGATTTTATGTTAAATTTTAATCATGGGGGATAGATATGAACTTTGTTAATCTTTTAAAAATTGACGTTGGTAGCATCT
>JAZSRW010000008.1:0-5031 GCA_045538675.1 Candidatus Onthoplasma sp.
ACTTCAATCTCACTTTCAGTAAGACCAGTAGCAAACTCACCATCAAGTGAAAATATACCACGCTTAACCGCACCCTTATCACTTAAAGTATTTTTAACCAAAAATCCAGCATTAATAAATTCGTTGCTGTCACCCTTTAAAAACTTTGCAATTAATTCAAATGATTCATAACCATAAAAATCGTCTGCATTGATTACCGCAAACTTATCAGCAACAATATCTTTACAGCAATAAATTGCGTGTGCAGTACCCCAAGGTTTAACCCTTTCTGGCATTGAAAATCCTTGAGGAACATTATCTAAACTTTGAAAAGCATACACCACAGGCACAATCTTGCTTAAACGTTTGCCAACAGTATCCTTAAAATATTGATAATTTTCTTCTTTGATAATTAATACTATGCGGTCAAAACCAGCCTTAACAGCATCATAAATAGAATAATCTAAAATAAAATTATTATCCTCATCAATAGGTGCAACTTGTTTAAGCCCGCCAAAACGACTACCCATACCAGCAGCCATAACCACTAAATCCATATAATAAATCTCCTAATATTTGTTTAATTTTAAGGTTTTATCCTTATTATACATATAATTATATGAATTAATTTTATTTTTGTCAAACAATTTAATTTTATATATGAAAAAACTCCACAATGATTTGTGAAGTTTTTTAGTCTACATTACGCTAGAATTGTCAAATCTTTATGGACAATAATAGTAACAAGGTCAATAATGTAGAATAATGGGGCTAAAACAATGTTTAAAACAAGTCCTAACCAGTTTTCTCTCATAATACGAGTAATGATACCGCATATAATGTTAGTTGGAAGAATAGCCAAAATTAAACTAATAATCCAATCTAAACCAAAATATGCTTTAGTTGATTTTCTACTTGCCATAATACACTCCTTTCAATACTAGTAATATACCAAACTTTGTATATTTATGTCAAATAAATTTAGCATATTTTATAATTTTTTGTAAAAATTTTTTTAATTAATACAGTGCAGTACTTTTTAATACTTAAATTTTGTTAAAATTTGTCACATATTTTAAATTTACCCTTTAAATACCATTGACAAAACTAAAAAAAAGTTATAAAATATAAAATATTCGATTAGAAAAATGTTGATATGTCTTTTTTTTAAAACTATTAACAAAATTTATATTTAGGAGAAGTTTATGTGGGCAAAAGAGATTGCTGAAAGAATTATTAATGAAAGACCTAACGAACAAGTATACACTATCGCTTCAGGCGTTAGCCCTTCGGGATTTGTTCATATTGGTAATTTTAGGGAAATCGTAACACCTTATTTTGTTGCAAAGGCATTGGCAGGTCTTGGCAAAAAAGTTAGATTTATCCTTTCGCTTGATGAGTTTGATAGATTTAGAAAAGTTCCTGGCAATATCCCTAGCGAATGGGTTGAATATATTGGCAAACCTTATGTAGATATCCCTAGTCCGTTTAGTGAAAATGAAAGTTATGCCGAATTTTTTGAAAAACGCTTTTTAGGTGAGCTGGCTAAAATGGGCATTGAAGTAGAACCTATTTATCAAGCAAAGGAATATCGTAGTGGTAGATATGCTAGTCAAGTAAAACTAGCAATGGACAAGCGTAAACAAATATTTGATATTATTGATAGTTTCCGCACCCAAGATGCCGAAGAAGGCGAACGTGACAACTACTACCCTATTAGTGTATATTGTGATGCTTGTGGCAAGGAAACTAAAGATATTACTAGTTACGACGAAGTAAGTGGTGACTTTACATATACTTGTGCTTGTGGTCATAGCCACAAACTTAATATACTAACTGCACCAAATATCAAACTTCAATGGAAAGTTGACTGGCCAATGCGTTGGAAGGCAGAAAATGTTATATTTGAATCTGGCGGTATGGACCACTCTACTCTTAATGGTAGCCACGATGTAGCCGAACGTATATCTCGTGAAATATTTGGCTTTGAACCACCTATTTACGAACCATACAACTTTATCGGCATTAAGGGTGGCGGTGCAAAGATGAGTTCTTCTACTGGTAATGTATTAACTGTAACCGATTTGCTTCGTGTATATGACCGTCATCAAATTTTATGGTTTTATGCAAAATATAAACCAATGCAAAACTTTAACTTGGCTCTTGATAACGACGTTATTAGATATTATAGCGAATTTGACCGTTTTGTTAAACTTTACTTTAACGGCAACATCGATGCAGGTAATAAGGAAATTCTAGATTTAACTAATGTTGAAGAAAGTTATTTAAATTATCCTAACTTTAGTTATATTGCTACTTTCCTACCTTTTGTAAACTTTAATACTGACCTACTTGCAAACTTAATGCATAAGGAAAATATCGACACTACAACAACTTACTATGCTGAACGTCTAGAACGTGCAAAATACTGGGTTGAAAATTATGGTGCTGAATATCAAGTAAACTTGTTAAAGGAAAAGAATGTAGAGTTTTATGGCACTATCACCGATGAAGAAAAGTCTTGGATTGTAAAAACATTAGATATACTTAAACAAGATTATGCTACTAGTGATGAACTTCAAACCGAACTTTATGCAGTAGTTAAATATCTAAATCTTGACCCTCAAGAATTAAAGAAAACTCAAAAACGTTATTTTGAAATTCTTTATAATTTATTGCTAGGAAGTAAGCAAGGTCCAAAACTTGGAATATTCTTGCAAGCAATTAGTTATGAAAAACTAACTAACTTATTACAATTTTAATCTAAATCCGCTTTAATTAGCGGATTTTTTGTTGTATTCCTTGACATTGGTTTTTATTTTTATTATACTTATATTTGAATTTTTTAAGGAGTAATTATGAAAAGAATAGAAATTAGAGATTTATATAAATCTTATAATCAATTTGATGGAAAAATTATCACACTTTGTGGCTGGGCACGTACTATAAGAGATTCAAAAAATATTGCGTTTGTTGAACTTAATGATGGTGCTTTTAAAAGCGTGCAAGTAGTTGTTGAGCGTGATAAAGTAAATAATTATGACGAAATTGTTAAGCAAAATGTTGGTTCATCATTTATGATTGAAGGAACTGTTATCGTTACACCTAATGCTCAACAACCTTTCGAATTAAATGCAATTAACGTTACAGTTCTTGGCGAATGTGCTAGCGATTATCCTTTGCAAAAAAAGCGTCACACTGTTGAATTTATGCGTACAATACCTACAATTCGACCTCGTGGCAACTTGTTTAATGCAGTGTTCCGTATTCGTTCGGTAGCAGCATTTGCTATCCACAAATTTTTTAACGAACGTAACTTTGTGTATGTGCACACCCCAATCATTACCGCTAACGACTGCGAAGGTGCTGGAGAGATGTTCCAAGTAACCACTCTTGACCTTGACCGCGTTGCAAGTAGTGGTAAGGTTGATTACGATAAAGATTTCTTTGGCAAAAAAGTATCTTTAACAGTATCTGGTCAACTTCACGAAGAAACTCTTACTCATGCTTTTGGTAAAACTTATACTTTTGGTCCTACTTTTAGAGCCGAAAATTCTAATACTTCTCGTCACGCTGCAGAGTTTTGGATGATGGAACCTGAAATTTGTTTCTGCGACCTTGATGAACTTATGGACAACGAAGAAGAGATGATTAAGTATGTAATCAACTACGTTATGACCGAATGCAAAGACGAACTTGAATTCCTAAATAAATTTGTAGATCAAGGTTTGATTGAAAGATTAAGTAATATTGTAGACAATGACTTTGTTCGCCTAGATTATACCGAAGCAATTACAATACTTGAAAAGGTTAAGGACCGCTTCCAATTCCCTGTCCGTTGGGGTATCGACCTTCAAAGCGAACACGAACGTTATATCACTGAAGAAATTTACAAAAAGCCAGTATTCTTAAAGAACTATCCAAAGGATATTAAGGCTTTCTATATGCGTCAAAATGATGACGGAAAAACAGTTGCTGCAGTTGACCTATTAGTTCCTGGCATTGGCGAACTTATTGGTGGTAGCCAACGTGAAGAACGTCTTGATAAACTTACCACTCGTATGAAAGAATTAGGACTAAATGAAGCAGACTATGCTTGGTATTTAGATACTCGTAGATATGGCACAAACGTACACTCTGGCTATGGTTTAGGTTTCGAACGTTTGATTATGTACCTAACAGGCGTATCAAACATCCGTGATGTAGAAATCTTCCCTCGTACAGTTGGTTCAATTCAAGGATAGACTTATAGATATTTAAAACTAGGGTTAAACTTCTCTAGTTTTTTTATATCCCCTATTGACAACGTACTAATCATATGTTAAAATTTGTTTATATAAATAATAGGAGTGACTATGAATAAAGAAATTTTACAACTATATAAAGATATCGAAAAAATGATTGATAATTTAGAATATGATAAAAGCGAAAATGAACGACTTCGCTTTGATATTGACCATATGCTTCAAATTGATACAATAACTTGCGACAAAAAAACACTAATTGACCGTATTGTATATTTGGCTCTACTTCGCGGGCATAAATCTTCTAAAAATTTTAGAGATAATAAATTCAAACACATTCGTAGAGCAATTAATTTAAGTAATGATGAATATTTATACAACTCAGTATATAATGATGTTAGTATTTTTGAACTTAGGCAAAACACATCAAACACAAGATACGACCTTAGAGAATTATTAAATAATCCTGGTTCATCACTAGCGGTAGGAACTATCGTTGCTGAATATCGCTGTATTGAGGAAGAATGGAAAAATTTAAAAGATATTGCTGAAGAAATCAAATCTTATCTTAATAAAAAATACATATCTATTAACGAATATAATCAATAAAAAACAACCTAAACCGAATTTTCGGTTTAGGTTTATTTTGGTAGACCGATATAGAACTTACTCGAACACCTTAAAATAATCTATTTTATGGATAAAAATTAATATTTAATGTTGTTAAATATATTCTTTATATTGTAAGTGCTTTAAATCTTTCTCTAGCACTTTTACATTCTGTATTTAAAAATGTTTTTAAATCTTT
>JAZSRW010000084.1:0-4478 GCA_045538675.1 Candidatus Onthoplasma sp.
TCGCTATTTTTTTAATATCTTGTAAATTTTGATTATCTTCTAAATAGGTTAAATAGTCCTAATTTTTGAGGCTTTTTTTGAACATTGATTTGATTTTGATACCTTATTGCTTCATTAAGTGCAACTAATGGAACGTCCTTGTTTTGCTCAAATATTTCAGGCAAATATTCGTCAGTTATAGGGTGTTCAAGGCTTTCACGCCCAACCTCAATCGTATATGACGGAATACCAAGTGTACGTATGCACCAATCCTTATATCCACCCGCACTATTTTCGGTTAAAATTAATGGATAGCCAGTGGTAGAACTTAATGCTTCGCCAATAGTTCGGTCACGCACCAAATCTTGCTCACTTTGACCAGGAAATCCATAAAAAATCACTTCGCCTTTTGAGTGATATGATATGGTTAAACTAGGCTTTACTTGACGTGTAAAGTCAATAAGGCTCACCACCTCACGCTCGCTGTTAGGATAAAATCCAATAAAGTCCTCAGTGCTAGGGCAACGCACATTTTGCCCACCAGTGCCCCAGTCGGCATCAAAGTTGGTGTTAAGGTCCACAAGATTAATATTAGCCTTATACTGGCTAAAATCAAAGCCACCATTTGCCAAACTTAAATATTGCTTGGTTATGTCGCATGGTACACTATCAATCCCGTCCAATACAATTTCTGCCCCATCAGGATTGGTAAGGAATATAAAATATATTCCACCCCTAGTCACCGCACCAGTTGCATTTAAATATCTTGCTTGCTCAATCATAAGCAAACTTGATATGTATTCCCTTGCGTGTATTCCGCCTTGAATTAATATCTGCGTTCCGTCGTAACTGCCCACGTGCGTAGCCAGTATGTTTTTACCCAGCACACTTTTACCCGCATTAAATATTTCCAATCCCTCATCTTGCAAATCTACAATCCGTTGCACCAATTCTTGATATGTCATATCCACCTCTTATTGTATGTATGATTTTACCCTTTTAAATGTGAAAAAAGAGCAATACTTAATGTATCACTCTTTCCTCAATATTTTCATAAGTGGCAACGCCATGTCTTCATACTTTCACATTTTCGCATTTAATTTGCTTTGTACCAATAACAATAGTGATCAAACTCTTCAGAACAATCCGTTCCTGCCACAATTTCAAATGCAGTTCCGCCTGTATAATCTGAATTCTCAGTATAATACCAAGTTCCGCTTGCTTTAAAGGTAAACCCCTCTACCCCATTAAATGCATGTTGTCCTATCTTTGTTACATGTAAGGGAATTAATATATTATTTAAACTAGCGCAACCTGTAAAAGTATAATCCGATATACTTGTTATTCCTTCTGGCAAATTTATGCTTCTTAAATTACTGCAAGCACCAAAAGCAGAAGTCCCTATACTTGTTATAGTGCTAGGTAGTTGTACTGTTATAATACCCATACCCCCATCGACATATGAACCAAAAGCATAATCTCCGATTGCAACCACATTAGCACGACCATTAACCCCATCATCATACATTGTAGGAATTACTGGATTAAATGATTGTAATTTATAAGTATCTTTATTCCAACAGTCAGTATAACACATACCCAATGTATAACCATTTTCACCATATATCATAATATCAGTTCTACCAAATTGTATATTATGATATCGTACATAAATTTTTTGTCCTGGCTTTACTTCTTCAGTTTCAAGCATTTGAGTATAATCTTTATCCAAGAACCAAGCATCAAAATAGTAAGTTACTTCATACTCTATCTCTATGACACCACCAACCGAATCTTCGTATTCCATCCTTGTTTCGGTTTTAGTAAAACTTGCTGGTTTTGAAATTGACTTTTGGTCAATTTGTTGTCCTGCAACTATTGTTTGAGTTGTGGTGGTATTGTCAATATTGTTGGCAATTGTAATTGTTTGAGGTTTACCTAGCCACCATATTACATTTTGACTAAAAGTTGTTGGGATTGTTTCGTTGGTTGGTGTTACTAGTATGTAAATATATTTTTTAAAACCCTTTGCTATTTTTTGAAGTTTATAATCGTCATAACTTTCAATTGCAGTAACCTCGTCCCATTTTTCATCAAGATAGGCATAAGTTAATGTTACATCTGTGCTATCAAGGCTCTTGATATTGATTGCAGTTTGGTCCATTACGCCTCTAAACACATACTCATACGCCACAGTTTTAGCACTTTCTTTTGCTCCAACACTTGGAACATACGAATAGTTTATATTATCGCCACCGCGTTGCAATCTAACATCTTGTGCTTGATAAACTTTTACACCCGTCTTTTGAGCATTATTTACCACTGTACTATTTGATACTGGCACAGCATTATCCTTATTGTTAACGCAAATAAATCCTACTACCAATGCAATCATCATACTAAACGCAACACTAACACTTAATACAATCTTTTTTAGTTTAGACATAATATCCCCCAAACATTTATAATTACAACAATTTTATCAAAATCCAATATAAAAGTCAAAACATTTTACATTATTTTCTACAAAATAATATAAAATATTAAAATAACTGCCAAAACACTTAAAACACGTAATTAAGACCATAATTCTTTAACTAATTTTATTAACACCTATTACACGAATTCCTACAAAAAAAGGGGGGATGAAGCTATTGCCCACTTAAAGAATCAAGCAATCGCCCATAAATAAAAATTAAGCAAAACATTTTGCTTAATTGATTAAAAAGAGTGTATTGATTGCTTACGTCATATAACGTTTTATTTGTTCCAAAGCATTTTTTTCCAGTCTACTAACTTGTGCTTGCGAAATACCTATTTCGTTACTAACTTCCATTTGTGTTTTACCTGCAAAATAGCGTAAATCAAGTATTTGTTTTTCCCTATAATCCAAACTCATAACAGCGTCTCGCAAATCTACATTTTGAAGCCATTTGTCGCTATTTTGAGTTTCGTCGGCAAGATGTTCAAGTAGCAACACTTGGTCGTCATCATCATTAAATATTGATTCGTCTAACGATAATGGCGAACTAATTGCCTCAATAGCATCTACCACCTCAAACAAAGTAAGATTTAAGTCACTAGCAATATCTTCAAGACTAACCTCATCACCACTCTCTTTGCTTAATTTTTCCTTGCTTTTAAGCACCATATATGCAGTATCCCTTAAACTTCTACTAACTCTCATACTACTACTATCACGCAAAAATCTTTTAATTTCGCCAATAATCATAGGAACAGCATAGGTGCTAAACCTTACATTAAGCGTAAGGTCAAAGTTATCAATTGCTTTCATAAGTCCTACACAACCTACTTGGAAAATATCATCCATACTTTCCTTGGTATCGCAAAAGCGTTGTGCTACTGATAGCACCAATCTCATATTACAATAAATAAAATGCTCTTTGGCTTGCTCACAACCATCTTTGATTTGGTGTAATATAGCAATTGTCTCATCATTGGTTAGCCTAGGAATATTTGAAGTATTAATATTGCAAATATAAACTTTTCTTGACATAATCAACTCCTATGCCTATTGTTTGCTAACGCCTTATTTTTATACCAAAAAATTGTAAATTTCCAATTTTCGACCAAATTACTTAAAAACATATTTTTATCAATAAAATTTTGTTTAGTTTTTAGGTTTAAATTTGTTACAATTCAAATATGAATGTTTATATCGAACAAGTAATATTTACCAACTTTGTAATTGATTTTTGTATACTTACAATCATTTCCAAATTTGTGTACCATAAACCTAACTTTAAGCAAATTACATTGTCATCAATATTTGGAAGTATCGCTTCGCTAATTACACCTTATTGCATACACCCGATAATTTCTAATGCATTAAAAATATTAAGTGCGATAATAATGCTACAAATATTGCATATACACAAGCGTCAACTTTTTAGTTGTTGCTTACTAATGCTAACAATTAGTTATGTTATCGGTGGAGCAATCTTGTCAACCTTTGGCACTAGCACCACCAACGGATACGTTTTAACAAAACTTAATTTAATTTACGTATTTGTTTTTACTTTAATATTTACATTTATATCTTATAAACTGGTTGGATACATAAAATCAAAAATAATCACTAATTCTAACATCTGCGAAATTGCATTAATCCATAATCACACCAAACTAAATATTAAAAGTTTTATTGATTCGGGCAATTCATTATACGCCAACAATCAACCTGTAAATTTGATTAATTTTGATACATTTAATAAACTCACAAACATCTCAATCGGGCAATATTTAAGCAACGATTTTAGTTCGCTCAATAATCCAATTTTTACAACCGCCAACACAATTGCAGGCAAACGAAAAATATTAGTATTTACAATTGATGAACTACATTTTAAAAACAAAATCTATAAAAACATCCAACTTGGCGTAAGTCTAAATTTTGATAATAACAAAGAATATAAAGTAATTTTAAATTCATACTTTTGTTTGAATTAATTATTAAAAATATTTAAATTAATTTACTT
>JAZSRW010000137.1:0-4883 GCA_045538675.1 Candidatus Onthoplasma sp.
GAAAATATTGAACGATTTAAAAACTTAAGTCAACATTTAATAGAACGTGTTTACACTAAAAACGAAATTGAATATTGTAACTCACATACAAATTCACATATTCATTTTGCGGGTTTTTGGTGTGCAAAGGAAGCAGTTGTAAAAGCATTAAATGATTTGAGTTTAGCAGTAAGCGAAATTGAGATTTTGCACAAACCTAGTGGTGCACCTTATATAAATGCCACACCAAAGTTGAAACAATATTTTTTGGAAAAAAGTATAAAAAATATTCATATTAGCATTTCACATACGGATACTATTGCAACATCAATTGCTATGATTGAAAAGTAAACAACAATCAAATTTAAGAGTATTGCTACTCTTAAATTTTTTATATAGAGTGATAGGAATGTGTTGACAAATTATGTATTTATGATATAATACAAATAAAGGAATTAGGTGTATGACTAAGGAAGAATTTATTGCTCAAATGTTAGAAGAGGTTACATATCATAAAATTAAGTTGGAGCAAGCCGAACTTCATCGTGTACAATTGTCAGGAGATATTTTGGGTGCGGATAATTTGACTTTTAATCCCTTTTTACAATTTGACCCTAAATATTTTAATATCAAACTTTTGTCAAATCTTCAAGGTCTTAACAGTGTGATGTATCGCAATCCTGATTTAAATGTGCACAAAATAAAAATGTTTATAGTTTGCAATAAGGAATTTAGGATACTTAATGCTGTTTTAAATCATAGTCCATATATGGTTGAACAATTGAAAGATAAAACTACTACACCTATGGATATTGCAATATCTTATGCCCGTTGGGAACAACTTAACGATAGATACAAACATCTACCAAAGCGTTAGTACAATAAACTAATGTTAACTATATTAACAATTAGCATAAGACAACTATAAATAAGTAAAATTATAAAAATATAAAATCTACTATTGTTTATATAGTTAACAAATATAAATACAAGGAGAAAATTATGAATAGAACAGAAAATTTACAAGATTATAGACACTTTTTAAATAATATATATATCGATATATTAGATGGAACATATAAGGAAGTTATACACGAGGCGGGTTTTAAGTACGAAGAATGTATAAAAGGTATAGATGAAGAAGATTGGATGGAAGCATATAATTTTATGTATGTACCTATGATGAAAGTTAAGAATATGATAGGCAATAATGGAAAACCTTTTAATTCTGCAATAAAAGAAGATTTAAAATTTTTAAATAGGAAAATGAATGTCGTAAAAGAAGGAATAGGTTTTATTTTAAGTAAAGAATTTGGGATTACTATCGGTTGGGTTAATAAACAAACGGGCAAGTGTGAATTTGTAGGATAATAAAAAATCTCTAAGTTGATTCTTAGAGATTTTTTGTATTAAGTTGGCAATATTTGATATTTAGCCAGATACTCTCCACTCGCTTACGCTCGGTCGGTATGACAAAATATATTGTAATTGTTTGTTATACTTTTTTCATGCGGATTGTGATATCGTCACCGCCAACTTGAGTGCTTTCTTCGGTATCGAATTGAGTTAGGGTAGTGATATCAGTTGCAAGTAGTTCGGCTTTGATTTTATCAGCATATACATTTAATACTTCAGTCAAATCTTCGCTAGTTGTAGCAAAGTCAACTACTATGCGGTCTGCAACATCAAAGTTAGCATTTTTACGCATTACTTGGCAAGTACGTATCAATTCACGTGACAAGCCTTCAAGCATCAAGTTTTTGTCAATGGTTATATCAAGCACAACTGTTATTCCGTCAACGTTTGCAATTACATAGTCTTGCTTTGCCTTGGTTTGAGGTATAAATAAGTCGCTAGATAAGTCATATCCACAAATGCTTACAGTTCCATTATGGAAACCATTTACATAATTTTGCATTGTAGCGTCCGTACAATTTGATAACTCATTTTTAACCTTTTGGACATCGCCTTTAAGCACTGCACCTGCTTTACGTAGGTCAATCATTAGATATTCATCATTAAATCTTGTTTGGTCACGTTCAACAACGATATTTTTAATATTTAATTCATCTTTTAATATTGTTTCATATAGGTCAACTGCGTTTTGCAGGCTTGTGTCACCGCAAATATACAATGTTTTAAGTGGTTGTTTAACCTTGATTTGCTTTTCGTTACGCAAACGTCCAGTTAATGCAATTACGTCACGCATTAAGTCGGTTTGATTGATTAAATCATTATCTTCAATTTCAACCAAGTTAGCACCGAAAGTTGTAAGCATTACACTTTCTTCAGCGTTTTTATCTAACTCACGCACTAGGTTTTGCCATAAATATTCGCTTAGGAACGGGGTAATAGGGGCAAGACAAATTGCAGTATTTTTAATTGCATAACTTAATACATAGTAAGCATTAAGTTTGTCCACACCATTTTCGCCTTTCCAGAATCTTCTACGGTTGATACGAATATACCAGTTAGATACTTCGTCAATGAACTTTTCAAATTCAGCAGTTACACCACCAAAGTTGGTTTCATCATACGCTTTGTCACAAGCATTAATAAATTGATTAGTACGTACAACTAGCCATTTGTCACTAACGTTTAGGTTGGTTACATCTAACTTATAACCAGTTAAATCAGGATTATCAATATTAGCATAAGTGCCAAAGAACAGGTAACTATTCCATAAATTTAGTATTTTACGACGAACTTCATCAATAGTTTCATAACCGAATTTAACGTCCGCAATAAGAGGAGTGTTAACAAAGTTGTAACGAACAAGGTCTGCACCGATATCTTTATAAACTGTATCAAGTGGGATATTGTTAGGGCTAGATTTTGATAACTTCTTGCCGTCTTGAGCAAGTAACATTGGTGTACCCATAGCCTTTTTGAAAGGTGCCTTACCAGTTAATACTACGCTCATTAATAGCATACTGTAGAACCAAAGTCGAACTTGTTCTTTACCTTCAACTACTGCATTAGCAGGGAAGTTCTTAGCCCAAAATTCTTTATCTTCAAAGTACTTTTTAGTACTAAATGGAACAATACCAGCGTCAAGCCAGCAGTCGCCAACGTGTTTAATACGCTTAACTGCCTTACCACAACATGGACACTTGATTTCTACTTCGTCAATATAAGGACGATGTAAGTGAGGTAGGTTGTCCACTTTTTCAGGATTAACTGCCAAATCCCTTAATTCTTCCTTGCTACCAACAACGGTAACTTTACCGCAATCACAAGGGTAGAAAGGTAGAGGTAATCCATAATATCTAGGACGTGAAATTGACCAGTCGCCCATATTGGTTAACCAGTCTTTCATACGTTTGCCTAAAAATTCTGGATTCCACTCAATAGTTTCTGCTTGTTCAATTAATTTAGGACGTATTTCATCAACTTTAATTACCCATTCACTAATCAATCTAAATAACAATGGATTTTTACATCTCCAACAATGAGGATAACGGTGAGTATAAGAGTGATGGTAGTATATTTTGTTACGTTTAGATAGTTCGTCAAATATCAAATCACGTGTTTCGTCGCAATTTGCATTAAGTCCAGATAGGAAACCAAATCCATCGTAGAATATACCAGCTTCGTCAATAGGCATAACTTGTTCAAGTCCTAAAGTTAGGCCAAGGTCAAAGTCTTCAGCACCACAACCAGGGGCAATATGCACTGCACCACAACCTTCAGTTGCGTCAACTGCGTCCCACGCCACAATCTTATGTGTAAATTGTTGTTTAGGTAGTTCTTCAAAACAAGTTTCATAGGTGTAACCTACAAGTTCGCTACCTTTAACGGTTTTTATAACACGTACAATATCGGCTTTTAGTACTTTTAAAGCACTTTCGCACAAAATAATAGGTGATTTGTCGCTCTTAACTTCGCAGAATGCATAATCAAGTTCAGGATTAACCGCAATTGCTACGTTACTAGATAATGTCCAAGGTGTAGTAGTCCACACTAACATTTTAGCGTCAATTTCCTTGATAGGAAGTTTAAAGAATATTGCCTCACAAGTATCGTTTTTGTATGCGTCAGCGTCGCTCATTTCGTGTTCACTTAAACTTGTACCACAACGAGTACACCAAGGCATAGGGCGATATTTTTGACCAATCATATTCTTATTGTCACATTCTTTTAAGAAGTGCCAGATGGCAGTAATGTTGCTATCTTTGTTGGTGTAATAACTATCGTCCCAGTTCATCCATTGACCAAGACGGATTGAACCTTGAGTGATTAAATCAGAATATTTGTCAACACGTTTCATACACGCATCAACAAAGTTGCCAATACCAAATTCTTCAATTTCCTTTTTACTATTAATTCCTAATTCCTTTTCAACGCCAACTTCTACAGGCAAGCCGTGAGCGTCAAAACCATTTTGATAGTGTTGGTCATAACCCTTTAATGCACGATACTTAATGGTTGCGTCTTTAAATGTACGTGCAAAAGCATGGTGCAAGCCCATATTGTAGTTTGCAGTAATAGGGCCGTCAAGTAGGGTGTAGTACTTGCCAGTTTTCTTGTTCTTTTCCTTTAGTTTTTCAAAGATTTGATTGTCTTGCCAAAACTTCAAGACTTCTTCTTCGTTTTTAGGGAAATTAGGGATCCCTTGTTCTTTTCTCATAATAACTCCTTTAAAATTAAGTAAACGTATTACTTTAACAAAAAACTACCATATACGCTATATGGTAGTCCTTGCAAACATTAACATATAGCGTATAATTGCCTATGCTTTAATAATGTTAATAATTATGTTTGCATTGATAGTTTTCATAATGCTATTATTTTAGCACAATATAAATCTAGTGTCAATAAATTTTAACAAGTTTGTAAAAAATAAAAAAGCACTTATATTTAAAGTGCTTTAAATTATTAGTATAAATCATTTATATAGTCAT
>JAZSRW010000014.1:0-5726 GCA_045538675.1 Candidatus Onthoplasma sp.
TCCTGTAAAAGTTCCAATATCTAACAAACTTTTAACATCTTGTTGCAAATGATTATACTTATCAAAATTACTTATAATAATTTCACTTAAAACATCTTTAAGTTTTAACAATATATTACTAAAGCAAGATGTGTTAATAATTAGTTGAAAATACTTTTGATCAATTTTGACATATTCGCCAAGTTTGTCAATAAATATATTCATATTATTATAAATATCGATTTCTTCTGTTATCACTTTTAAATCTAGATAACTATCAATCACATCTTTTTCAATATCCGACACAACATCATTCAAACTTTTGTAATGCAAATAAAAAGTAGCCCTATACACACCAGCAACTTTTACAAGGTTAGTAATACTAATATCTGCCAACTCTTTCCCATTTAACAAATCCAATAAAGCGAGTTTTATTTTTGTTGTTGTCTTTTTGGTGTTGGTATACAATCTTTTACCATCAGGTTTGTTTTTAGTCTTAAAATTTAATAGTCTACTTAAAAACGACTTCTTTTCATTTTTTTCCATATCAGTATTATAACATAGTCTAAACTATTTTTCAAGCAAAAACTTGTCACAGCAATTAAAAAAAATCCCATCGTATAATGATAGGATTTTTAATTAGTTTTCAGTTAATAAGTTGCCTGTCATATAATGTGCAGCATAAATACTTTCGGTATCATAATTATTAATCTTTTTATTAGCATCTTCAAACTGACTATACAATACAAAATCAGTTTTATCACTTCTTAAATAGTTTTTTTGATGAACAGTTAAAGTAAATGTTATTTTTGTTATCTTGTCACCATTAACATATTCATCACCACTAAACTTATAAGGAATTGCCAATTCTTTATAATGATAATAAGTGCTTTCGCCCTTCTTAACACTTCCTGCAATAATTCCAGCACCAACTTGATAAACTTTATGAGTTTTACCTTGTTCGTCGACCATATCAGCAGTAGTCAGTTGCTTATAAGAATCTTTGTCTAAAGCCTCTTTAGTTTCTTCAGTAAGCAAATCACCTGTTGTTGGATTATATTGAGGATTATTGTCACCTATATTAATCCACACAACTTCCTTACCTTCAACTCCACCCTTAATGTGTTCAATTTCCAACTTAGCAAGCACATATACCGCTATATTACTGGTATTCAATGCTCTTCCCACAATGGTAATTGTATCACCAGGGGTTAATATATCTTTAATTTCAGATAAAGTTGTAACTTGATTTTCATTATTTAGTTTTACATATATGTCACTTACAGATGTATAGCCCTCACCCAAGTCGTATTGATATTCAACATCAACAAATGCAGTATTAACAGACCCCTTAACACTTACACTATCACTTAAGTAAGCATAACACATACCAAGCGATATTGCAGAAACCAGCAAAAAACAAACAATATCAACAAAAAAAATTTTCATCATATTGCTAGGCCTATATTTATTTTCAAATAAATCTAATTTCATTTTACCCCTTTAGTTTTTGCCAATAACCTTAATGCCTTACATCTAATATCTTGCAACCATAATCTTGTTTAATATATTTTAATATATTAGTTTGCTCATAGTCAAGCAAAATACCCATTTTTTAAAAATTTTATTTAATTTTTCAATAACAACTTATATCTAATCGCTATTATTTTCGAAAAATTGCTCGTTATATATCACTTTTTTATTGTTTGGATACATCTCTTTTGCCTTTAAATGATAGGATTTTGCTAAATTTATATCTTTATTATAACTCAAAACCACCAACTCTAGTAACGGAATTAAATAATAATATTCAATTCGTACAAACAAGCCTTGCAATGTTGGTTTTTGTATGTTTAATGCACTTTGATACCAATATATCGCACTATCAATCTTGCCTTCCAACTGATAAAGCCTAGCAAGTTCGCACACTATTTCCGCATTAGGCATAATATTTAACCCCTCGTATAACCATTTTTTTGCACTTTCAATATCTTGCAACTTTTCGCAACACTTAGCCATTATCAATGTTGCGTCAATAATGTTTGGCAAAAATTTATATTTCATTTTAAAAAATTTGCTTAACTCTATTTTACACTTTTTGTAATATGCCCAATAAAACAATTCACGTGCATAATAATATTGCTCTCTTGCACTAAATTTTACACCACGTTTTAATGCCTTGCGAAATAAATTTAAATTGCGTTTGGTATAACGTGTGGCGATTTTGCGGTGTTCAATAGTTATATCCAAATGTTCAACTTTTCCAAAAGGCACAATTGCCTCATGCACAAAACCATTCCATATTGCACGTTTATCGTTTTTTAATATCCGTTCACGTTCAAACACAAAACTAGGTTTACCCTCTTCGTCAAAACTGGTAGCATACTTTAACATATAAGTATCCGCCACCATATTAGGTTTTAATTGATTAATCTTTTCAATCTCGCAATCCAAAATCACATCATCAGCGTCCAACCACATAATATAATCACCAGTCGCCAAGCTAAATGAATAGTTCCTTGCCTTACTAAAATCATCACACCAAACAAAATCGTGTACTTTATCCGTATACCTGCTAGCAATTTCTTTAGTTTTATCCTTACTACCCGTATCCACAATAACAATTTCATCAGCAAAAGCTTTTACACAATCTAGACACCTTGCAAGTACCATTTCTTCATTTTTAACAATCATACAAACACTTATTTTCATACCTCATAGTATGAAAAACTTACTCTTTTTGCCAAACAAAAAAGACGACTATCAAAATCGCCTTTTGCATTATAAGATTAATTACTAATTAATATTCCTTCTTATCATTTTCAGCACTAGTGTGCATTATCTTTTCAAGTTCTTCATCACTTACAACATTATGACTATCAATCCCCATAAATTTAACACCATATTTTTGCTTTACCTCTTCAACACGTTGCCAAAATTCCAATTCATATCTATCTTGTGCTGATAAACTTTTATCTTCAACTTCCGCTTGCATATTTGAGTCAATTTGTTGCTTAATTAAACGCTTAGTTCCTTTAATTTCATAGTCTTGTAGGGTCTTAGACAACTCTCGCTTGCTTAACTCTGTTAAAATTTGATTACCTAATGCTTTTAGTTTGCTATTTGCTTTAAATAATGTTAAATTTTTACCCAAAGCAAAAGCAGCCGCCACATTGTTTTTATCTTGCTCATACATTTCAAGCAAAGTTTTACGAAGTTTCCTAAACTCTATACTAGACGCACGAACATCAATAGAAATCAACTTTTTATCTAATTCAGTTCTTCCACCCATCATTTCATAAAATCTTTCAAGCACTAAAGGATTATGAGTCTTTTCATAATTGTTATAATACATTTCTATTGCCAAGCCAGAATAATTACCATATGGACTAGATAGTATTTCACATCTTAATTCATCAGCTTCTCTTTCTTCCTCGGAAGTGGCAGTCCAAAACCCAGGCATTTCACCCCAAGCACACATTTGTTTCCATCTATCATTTTTGAAAAAATCCTTATGTGCAATTGCAAGCAATTCATTAGCTCCACTATTGCCTAGATTATCAACAATATTATCAATAACCGCATTATCATCATTATCTTTTGCAAGTAAGTACCAACTTTGCAACGCATTAATTTGACCAAGTTCGGCAAGCTTAGTTAAATCTCTAAAAATAATGGTATCTTCACCACTAACAATCTTTTTAGACCACAAGGTTACAAAGTCATTATCTAATTCATTAAAGCCATATTCTAACATATATTTTCTCCTAATCGTAATATATCACAAAACCCTAATATTGTCAATATCTAATAATTAACTTTATATACCAAAAAAGACGACTATCAAAATCGCCTTTTTAATATTTTTACTTGCTTGCCTCTGCGATAGCAACTGATACTGCCACTGTTGCACCAACCATTGGATTGTTACCCATACCGATTAGTCCCATCATTTCAACGTGAGCAGGAACTGATGATGAACTTGCAAATTGTGCGTCACTATGCATACGTCCCATTGTATCGGTCATACCATATGACGCTGGACCTGCAGCCATATTGTCTGGGTGAAGAGTACGACCTGTACCGCCACCACTGGCTACTGAAAAATACTTTTTGCCCATTTCTAGTCGTTCCTTTTTATATGTTCCAGCCACTGGGTGTTGGAAACGGGTAGGGTTAGTAGAGTTACCTGTAATTGACACGTCAACATTTTCAAGATGCATAATTGCCACGCCTTCACGCACGTCGTTACTACCATAACAACGAACCTTTGCACGTGGACCGTTTGAATATGCAATTTCTTTAATAATATTTAGTTTGCCTGTGTAGTAGTCAAAATCAGTTTGCACATAAGTAAATCCATTGATACGTGAAATAATTTGTGCAGCGTCCTTACCAAGACCGTTTAAGATAACACGTAGTGGTTTAGTACGAACCTTGTTGGCAGAATTAGCAATACCAATAGCACCTTCTGCCGCTGCAAAAGACTCGTGCCCAGCGACGAAAGCAAAACATTCGGTTTCATCACTTAGTAGCATTGCACCAAGGTTGCCGTGACCAAGACCAACCTTACGGTCATCTGCAACTGAACCAGGAATACAAAAACTTTGCAAACCTTCGCCTAAACATTTAGCGATTTCGCTAGCAGTGGTTACGCCACGTTTGATTGCGATAGCACCACCTACAATGTATGCCCAACAAGCATTTTCAAAGCAAATAGGTTGAATACCTTTAACAATATTGTATACATCAACACCTTTATTTTCACAAATTTGACGTGCCTCTTCTAAACTAGCAATTCCATTATCTTTTAATACTTTATTAATTTGATTAATACGTCTATCATAACTTTCAAACAACATATCTACCTCCTACTCTTCACGAGGGTCAATATACTTGACAGCCTCATCAAAACGGCCATACTTACCGCTTGCTTTTTTGATTGCTTCCATAGGTTCGATACCTTTTTTTATATTTTCCATCATCTTGCCAAGGTTAACAAATTCATAACCTATAACTTCACTCTTTTCGTCAAGTCCAAGACGAGTAATATATCCTTCACTCAATTCCAAGTAACGACAACCTTTAATACGAGTACTATAACAAGTACCCACTTGGCTACGCTTACCTTTGCCAAGGTCTTCAAGACCAGCACCAATAGGAAGTCCGCCTTCACTAAATGCTGATTGAGTACGACCATATACAATTTGCAAGAAAAGTTCACGCATTGCAGTATTAATAGCGTCACAAACAAGGTCTGTGTTAAGTGCTTCTAGTATAGTTTTGCCAACCAAAATTTCACTAGCCATTGCAGCAGAGTGTGTCATACCCGAACAACCCAACGTTTCCACCAATGCTTCTTCAATAATACCATCTTTTACATTAAGTGTTAGTTTGCACGCACCTTGTTGTGGAGCACACCAACCAATGCCATGTGTTAACCCTGAAATATCTTTAATTTCAGTAGCCTTTACCCATTTTGCCTCTTCAGGAATAGGTGCAGGACCATGATTAGCACCTTTATGCACACAGCACATTTCTTTTATCTCATTACTATATTCCATAAATGTTTATTACCTCCTAAACTCTTTAATTATATCACTTTTAAATGATTTTGGTCAAATAAATTAAGCATTTTTAATAATTTATTTAATTTGTTTTTGTAATAAATTTTATATTTAATTTTTTATAATTTATTTTTAATATTTTTATATATTATAATTTTTAAAAATAATAGACATTAGTCT
>JAZSRW010000073.1:0-9543 GCA_045538675.1 Candidatus Onthoplasma sp.
ATCATTACAACTACCGCATACAGGAATACAATTCCAATCATCTGTAGGTCCACCCATAGTTACTGGTATTATATGATCTATATGGATAGGTTGTTCCCCACCAATCAACAATGTATCCGAATATGGGCATTTATACTCAAACTTTTCAAGTATATCATATAACCCCAACATTCTTTCTTCTTCACCTAAATTTCCTTGTGCTCGTTTAAGATTTCTATATACACTTTTTCTCAAGTTCTCTTTGGCATATCTAATTTCTGCAATTCGCCTAAGCATATAATCTGGCCTAGTCCAACTCTCTCTTTGCTCTGGTGTCAATTTCTTCCACTTTTTCTCATCTTGCCTAGTCCACTCAACCCTTTGCATAATATTATCAATCAGTTCCTCAACCGACCTATTCTCACTACCAATATTCTCCGCAATCTCACTCAACAAAATCTCTTCCATATCCCACCTATAACCTATACACCCATTATATCACAAACTCCCCAATTTGTAAAACACTTTTGAAAAATCACAATCCACACAATATAAGCCTTACTAGAATGTCAATACTTGATTTTTGCTACACATTTTCTACAATTACTATTTACTAATAAATGAAAAAATGTTATACTTTATTAAAGGAGTTACGATATGAGTCATTATTCAGATATTGGATTTGAAGTTTTCAAAGCACAAGATACATTAAATATTTTTAATTTAATACATTCTAATGAAGAAATTAATAGACAAGAATGGCCCATACCCCACACTGACGGCATTTATTATGTTTTATATAAGTTTGGAGAAATTAGATATAATGCAAAATTAAATTATAACACTCATCAAATCTCTGCTATTGGACTTGGACATAATAATGAAAAGATTTCCGAAGCTAAATATATAAAAACTATTAAAGGAGATTCCCGAGCATTAAATTTTGATAACATTATGATTGAAAAAGATGGAATTCCGTTTTGGTTTTGTTGTCCTAACATTGAAATTGTAAACGTTGAAAAATATCAAGATATAAAATTACGAATTGCAAGTTTTGCAAACAATATAGAAATTAAGGGTTTGCCTACAGATAATAAATATTTTGATAATCCGGAAGAATTAAGGGAATATATTCTATCTCATGATATAGAAATGGCTGAAGAAAGTTATATCTCAAATCTTGAAGGCGACCAAAGTTATGCTTTTGTTAGCGGAATAATTACCAATTTTAAGTTAGAAAAAAATATTTTTACTGAAAAAGAATATTACTCAATCGACTTTGATTGTTTAGGTTTACACTTTAAAGCATTGGTTGACACTAAATTAATTAACGAAAAAGATTTGCAAATAGGCAAAGTTATTTGTGGTGAATTTTGGAACACCGCACTTATTGAAAACTTATAAACCTACGTTTTGGAGAAAGTATGCAAGATAAAGTAAATGAATTAAACAATTTATACACGCCCATATTAAAAGAAATAGAAAATATAAGACAATTCCTAGGAAGCAAATGTATTGACCATGCTTTAGGATTTTACAATCGCAACTCAATAAAAATCAACGATAAAATAACAAGTGAAATTTATCCTATCCCTGTTATCACTTGCAAATTAAACAATATAAACATTGATATTGCACTTGACCTTGTAAGCAACGAAAAATATATAGGTTTTATTCGATTTACTTTTAGTAAAGAAGATTTGTTGGGCTTTAATTTTAATCTTTTAAGAGATTTTCGTTTTGAACTTTATTCATATAGTTATATTAACACTAATTTTGATTTTGAAAATGTTGAACAAGAACTAATTGAAATACAAGAATCACAAGAAACACAATTTAAAATAAAAATTAGCATTTCCAACACAAATCAAATTAAGGATATTATAAATAGATTGTTTAATAACCGACCAAAATCTTTCTCAATTACATCTTTTACTTGTGATTGTAAAAGAGATATATCTATTGAAAGTTATGATGGTTGTTGTCCAATCTGCGGAAAAGAAAGTCCAGGTAAAAGAAAATTTCCAAAAACTTGATCCGTTTGTGACGAAAGTTTTTTAGTCGACCAATATGGGCAAGGCGAATGTCCTAACTGCGGTTGGAATAATGATAGATTAAGTGAAGAAAGTCCAGATGAAGTTATATATCCCAATTTATTGTCAAGGAATAAAGCACGCAAATTATATAAAGAAGGAAAACCTTTTAAACCTGATTTAAACGATTTCCTTGAAGCATTATATTTTTATAGCGAAGTAGAATTTTGGTATAATGGATTAAATTGCTGGGTATGTTTAACAGGCGGTGCAGATACAAAAATCGAATTTGGATGGAGCACTGAAAATATATACTATTTTTCTAATAAAGAAGATTTTATTAAAAATGCTAAAATTGGCGATGAATACGTAAAAGACATTTGGGATTTAGTTGAAGACCCTAGTTATATGTAAAATTAATTTATGAAAAAGTGGACTAATTAGGTTCGCTTTTTTCACATACAGAGAATGAATCTGATTATGAAGAAGAAAAGCGAAAAAAGAAACTAAAAATTACACGCAACGAATTTAAAAAATGTGGCACACCTTGTTCGGATTTTGATTTTCATATGATATAATTCTCCCAAAAGATTGAACCCCTTTCAGTCTTAAATATAAATAAGGAGAAAACAATATGAATAAAATCATACAAACTAAATTAATTCCTAAAGATAAAAATATAACCACTTGCCAAAACTTGTGCGAGGTGCTATAATGGGAATGTGTAACCTTAGTGGGGGAATAACACCTGTTTATGGACCTTATGGGAAAAATATAAAAGATATTGAAGGTTGTACTCCAAATTCTAGAACAGATTATTTTGATGAAATAACTGGAAAATTGTTGCAACAACGATGGTACGATGCTGAAGGTAGGGCTGCTTGGGATAGAGATTTGGACCATAAAGATTCAAATAATACGCATACTTTCCCACACGACCACTATTGGGAATGGGAGAAAAATAAAGAGCATCCTCCTAGACCTGAGTATTTAGGTCCAAATGGCGAAAAAATAAATAAACACTATTATTAAAAGGAGAAATTTATGAAAACTAATCCATATGATAAAATATATGAAAAAAAATGCGATGTCTGTGGCAAAACTTTATTAGCCAGTAAAACAGGGAATGGAGAATGCCCTCATTGTAATTGGTATAACAATAGATTAGGAGAAGAAAATGAAAATGAAGTCATATTCCCTAATTTAGTCTCTCTAAATAAAGCAAAGCAATTATATAATGAAGGGAAACCATTTAGACCTGATTTAAAAGACTTTCTTGATGCGTTATATTTTTATAGCGAAGTAGAATTTTGGTATAAGGGATTAAATTGCTGTGTATGTTTAAGAGGCAGTGCAGATACAAAAATAGAATTTGGATGGAGCCCTGAAAATGTATACTATTTTTCTAATAAAGAAGATTTTATTCAAAATGCAAAAATTGGAAACGAATACGTAAGAGATATTTGGGATTTAGTCGAAAATCCTAAGTATATGTAAAATTAATATTTTAAGGAGAATTTATGAAAACAAGTGAACAATTAAGTTCGCTTTTTTCACATATAGACAATGAGTCTAATTATGAAGAAGAAAAGCGAATAAAGAAATTAAAAATAACCCGAAACGAATTTAAAACAGTTGGCAAATATGATATGCCACTTATTAAAAAACAAGATATTGATTTAGATAAAATTAATTTATGGAATTATACTAAATCTAAAAATAATGATGAAGAACATAGCGATAAAACTATACACTTTTTCACTTACGATTGGCACTTTGACAATGTTTATGAAAAGCCAGAACTTGCATTGGAAAAATTAGACCAATATTATGCCCTACTTACTCCAGAGTTTAGCACCTACAACGATATGCCTTTAGCAAGGCAAATAGATAGTGTTTTTAAAAGTCGTTGGTGTGGAGCATACTGGCAAAAGCAAGGGTTTATTGTGATACCTACAATTTTTTGGAGTTCAAATGATAGTTTTGAATTTTGTTTTGATGGAATAGAACAAGGTTCGGTAGTTGCTGTGTCAACCTATATGCGAGAAGATTTTAAAGAACAATTTATGGCTGGATACAACAAAATGTTAGAGGCTATTAATCCATCGGCAATTATATGTTATGGAACACCTTTTAAAGAGATGAAAGGTAATATAAAGGCGGTTGACCCATTTAATAGAACTGAGTTAATTAAAAAGATTGGACTAGCAGGGTTTACAAAGAAATATCTAACTGGTGAATTATATCCTGAAATTTAGGAGGAAAATTTAATGAAAAATTATAAATTAACTATTGATTTACTTCCTAAAGGTGCTTGGGGAAATGATTTTAGCAAAACACTTTCTAAAAAAGATTGGGATACTATTCGAAATAAATGTTATGAACGAGCAAATCATAAATGTGAGATTTGCGGATATACAACTGATGACCTTGACGCACACGAAGTTTGGAATTTTAATGTAGAAAACAAAACTCAAAAATTAATTGACATAGTCGCCCTTTGTAGTAGATGTCATGGCGTAAAACATATAAGGAATTCTTACAGGTTGGGTTATGGCGAAGATGCCAAAACTCATTTTATGAAAGTTAATAATGCAAGTGAACTTGATTTTATTGCCCACCTAACCGAAGCAGAAATGAAATTTGAAGAACGAAACAAAGTTTATAGATGGAAGATTGTAGCCGACCTTAGTAAATTTGGCGGTAAAGATATTGAATTTAATCAAAGTTATATTCAAATGATTGAAAACCCTTATAAAGATATTGACTTTACTACAATAAATTTTGCTGAAACTAAAAATCTTTTTACAATCTCTAAAAAAGAAAACACCAATCTAATTGGCACACCAAAAGTGACAGAAATTATTGTTGACAATTATCAAGGAATAATAACTATAAAATCGTTATTCACAAACAAAATTGAATGGTTTTTAGATGAAACAAAAATCAAAACTAAATACAACTTAGCGGGATTATTTACAACTGAACTTTCAGTTAAAAACTTGACGGGCAAACAACTATACTTTAAATTAATCAATTCTAATGGCGAATTAATTTCTAAACCTTTTGATTTGTATTAAACTTCCATTTAAATTGCCTTAGTTTAATCAATGCATAATAAAGAGTGCGTCAAGGTGCGTCAAATTAAAACCATTCAAAAACGGTCTATAAAATAGATGTGTGCGACGATGCGACACAGTCTAGGGTAATACTATACCATAGACTGTGTCGCATATTTTATACTTTTGATTAAAAACAATAGGTAAAATTTTATAAATCTATGAAGTTAGCAAATCTAAAAAATGACAAATTTTTTAAAAGTTTAGGAATTTAGATTTTTGTGTGGTATATAGTTATAAAGTCATCTCTTTTACTGTATTTTATGGCCACAATGCAGTAAAGGGTATGATTTTTTTATGTACTATAACACTAATGGCAACTTTTTTACTAAAATTTTGGTTAATTGGGTTGTCAAATTAAAGGTTGTAGTATATAATGCTGAATGTCGATTGAAAAACAGCATCTTAATAAAGGAAATGTTATTTTTATGTAAAGGAAAGTAAAAGGAGCAGATACTTAAAGATGCAGAAATTTAACAAATGGAGGAAATTTTAAAATATTTAACCAATCAACTTGATAATATCAAGAAGATTATGAGTGAAGTTGATACCTTTAAGAATAACCTTAACGGCAATCAACTAGACGATTTGAGTATGAATAATTTGCAACCAAAAAAGGAGCGAATTATGAAATACAAAGGAATATCAATTCACAAAAACAAAAAATGTGATACTTGGTACACTAGATTTAGAAAAAACGGAAAACAGCACTACATTAGTGCCAAAACTCAAAATGAGTGTATGATTAAGTTAAAACTTGCATTAAAGCAAGCCGACTCTGTCGTGGACACACTTTATGTCCAACCAAACTATTATACACCACCAATTCAAACAACTACACTTATGGAGTGGATTAATACATGGTTAACAACCTACAAACAACCAAGTGTTAGAGAAAGTACCTACAAAGGTATATGCTATTTGATTAAAAACCATTTTAAAGACCAAATCTTTGATATGAATATATCTCAAATTATGCCACTACATATTGAAAACTTTTTGAATGCTCTGCAATTTGATAGAGTTAAAGAAAATGCCTACATTTATCTAAAAGACATTTTCAACAAAGCAAAAGCAAATCGCTTAATTGAACATAACCCTATGCAATCAATGAAAAAACCAACACACGTTAAAGCTGAAAAACGTGCATTAACCATTGATGAACAACGTCAGTTTGCGTTATTATGCTTGATAAATCACAAATACACCCTACTATTAGTTGCTTTATGGCAAGGATTAAGACTTGGCGAATTAAGGGCATTAGAATGGACAGATATTGATTTTGATAACAATCAAATCCATATCAATAAAAGCGAAAGTGAAGATGGCGACAACCGAACTAAAAATCAATATAGCAATCGTGTTGTTCCCCTATTCCCTAAAACCAAAGAACTATTGCAAAAGTATTTGAAAATAAACAAATCTACCAAACCTTTCTATCACACTAAAAACTATATATCTAAAATACTTAATGAAGTATTAAGCAAACTAAACATTAAGGGTATAACAATGCACTCGTTAAGGCATACGTTTGTAACACGGTGTCAAGAAAAGAATGTGCCACTATACATACTACAAAATTGGATAGGACACGTACAAGGAAGTGCTGTAACAACCAAAGTTTATACCCACAAACAAAAAGATGCTGAGTTAGATGCTATAAACAAGGTGATTGTTTAACAAAAATTCTACTCAAATTCTACTCACAAATAAAAATTACTATAAAAAAACAGGCATGCCGGTTTGAAAGGTATGCAATATTTTGTATAAGCAATAAAAAAAGACTACTAAATGTAGTCAACTGGAGCGGAAGACGAGATTCGAACTCGCGACATTTGCCTTGGCAAGGCAACGCTCTACCACTGAGCCACTCCCGCACAAATTGGTGGGAATTATAGGACTCGAACCTATGACCATCTGCTTGTAAGGCAGGGGCTCTACCAACTGAGCTAAACTCCCATATATAACACGCTGTTTTCACAACGCATTATAATAATAGCACATATTTAATATTATGTCAACAATTTTTTAAAAGTTTTTCAAAAATTTTTATTTTTTTATTATTCTACTGAAATTAAGTAATAATATACAGGTTGTCCACCTTCAATCATACTAACATCACAGTTAGCGTACTTCAATTCCAAAGTTGCAAGGAATTGTTCGGCTTGTTCAGCTGTTACACCCTCACCGTAGAACAATGTAATATTCATTGTATCATTATCAACCAATTTTTGAATTAATTGGTCGGTTGTATCCTCAATATTATTACCATGAACCAATATATTATGTTTATCTAGACCAATAACTTCACCTTCATGAAGGTCAAGACCATCAATATTAGTACTACGAACAGCATAAGTAACCGAACCAGACTTAACGTTAGAAATAACTTCGGTCATCATTTCCTTATTTTCCTCAACAGTTGCGTTGCGGTCAAAAGCAAGAGCGGCAGAAATACCTTCTGGAATAGTCTTAGTAGGAATAACCACTACATTACAAGATGTAATGTCGTTAGCCTGTTCAGCAGACATCACAATATTCTTATTATTAGGTAATACAAATACAGTTTTTGCCTTAACAGCATCACAAGCAGTAGCAATATCGTTAGCACTTGGGTTCATAGTTTGTCCACCAGATATAATGTAGTCTACATCAATATCCTTAAACACATTGTTTAAACCATCACCCGCAGCAACCGCTACGATACCATATTCCTTAAGTTCTTCTTCCTTCTTTGCATTTTTGCGAAGTTGACGATTTTGTTCTAGCATATTTTCAATTTTAACGCCATTTAGTTCGCCAAGTTGCAAAGCATAACCTAACGCTTTGTTAGGCTCATTTGTATGAACGTGAACTTTTACAAGTTGCAAATCGCCAATACACAACACACAGTCACCAATTTCTAATAAATGTTGACGAAGTGAGTTAATATCTGCTTCAGTTGTCTTTTCATATATATTAGTAACAAAGAATTCAGTACAATATCCAAAACGAATATCAGCAAGGCTTTCGTAATTAACGTGATTTTCTTCGCTTGTAACATCAATTTCCACTTTATCCACAAATTCCACATTAACCATTTCGCCAGCCAACATCTTGTACATACCACTAAATATTACAACAAGACCACGACCACCAGCATCTACGACACCAGCCTTTTTAAGCACTGGCAACATATCAGGTGTCATTTGAAGCATTTTTTCAGCGTCAGCGATAATCTTATGTAAATAATCTTGGAAAGTATCTGACTTGACATTTTGCTTAGCTGATTCTGCGATAGCCTTAATGATTGTTAAAATTGTACCTTCCTTAGGCACAGTAACTGCTTTGTAGGCAGTTTCACAACCCTTTTCGCACGCACGGGCAAAATCCTTCATTGTAATAGCCTCTTGGCATTTCATAAGTTCAGAGAACATACCCTTGATTATTTGTGATAAAATAACCCCTGAGTTTCCTCTCGCACCTTTTAAAGCACCACGATTAAATGCTACAGAAATAGCTTCAATAGTACCACCATCACAAGAATTCATTTCAGCCACAGCTGATTTTAAAGTTAGTGTCATATTTGTACCAGTGTCACCGTCTGGAACAGGGAATATATTAAGTGCATCTATGTTGTTCTTATTTTCCTCTAAAAGAGAATAAGAAGTGACCAACATCTTACGAAGAGTTGCACCATTAATTGTTTTTTGCATTGCTTTGTCTCCTAGTTTTTATCTTACATTAACAACATGAACGTCCACGCTTTTTACTATCATACCAGTAAAACGCTCAATAGCATACTTAACAGCCTTACGGATAGAATCCGACACAGCAGAAATTGTTACACCATATTTTAAAACGACATACACGTCGACCATTATTATATCAGTTTCATTAGAGGATAACACCACGCCTTTATATCCGTGAGACTTAGTTTCACGATTAAAAAGCGGATTTACTAAACCTACCACACCATAACAATCAAGCACAGCAACAGAAGCGACCTTACTAATAGCTCGCTTAGACATACTAATTTTGCCAAATGAATTAAAAGTAGTAAAGTTCATCAAACCCTCCACCATTATTGTATAATAGTTTTAAAAAAAAATCAAGCATTATTTCAATATTTTTTAAAAAATACTTGCATTTTGTTATTTTGTATGTTACAATAATGTGTATTTGAAAAACGGGAGGTCCTTATGAGCAGAGTTTGTGCTATATGTGGTAAAGGTAAAGCAAGTGGTAATAATGTAAGCCACAGTAATAGAAAAACAAAACGCACTTTTGAAGCAAATGTTCAAAAAGTTTCAGTTGAAGTTAATGGTAAAAGTACAAATCAATACCTTTGCACAAAGTGTATTAAGACATCTAAAAAGTCTAAATAATGTTAATTAATATACAACCGGATTTATATCTGGTTGTTTTTTTAC
>JAZSRW010000117.1:0-18183 GCA_045538675.1 Candidatus Onthoplasma sp.
TCACTACGTGTCGCTTGATGACAACTTCCGATAATATAAAAATAAAACTCAAGTTATGGGTTTTATTTTTTATGTTTAAAAAACTATTATTTGCTAAAAATAATGTTTAGGAGGATTTATGATAGATTTTCAACAAAGTAAAACAAAAGAAAATTTAGCACGTTCATTTGCGGCAGAATGTCAAGAGGGTGCTAGATATCAGTTTATGGCACAAACTGCAATGCAAGATGGCTATACCTATATGAGTGCGTTAATTAGAACTTTGGCACATAACGAAATGGCTCATGCCAAACAATTTTTTCAAATGATTACAAAGTATGGTGGTGACAATGTTCAAAATATTGAAATATGTGCAGGTTATCCTTTCCGTTCGGGCGAACTAGTTGATTTGTTAAAACTGGAAAGTGAAAACGAACATTCGTCGGGCGAAAACATTTATCCATCATTTGCTGATATTGCTGAAGATGAAGGATATAAAGATATTGCCAAACTTTTTAGAATGGTTGCAGATGTTGAAAAGGGACACGAACAGATTTTAACACAACTGCACCAAGAATTAAAAGGTAAAACCTTATATAAATGTTGTGAGGGTGAGGGTTGTTTTAAGTGTGATGAATGTGGTACGGTACAAACTGGTAAATGTGCACCGGTTGAATGTCCTCTTTGTCATCAACCGCAAGGTTATTACCGCATTAATATTACAATGAACAGAAAGTAAAATTTTAAATAAATTAAAAATAAAAATGAGTAAAATCAATTACTCATTTTTTGTTGTGATAATTTTTTGCGAAAGCACAAATAACACATACTTTCATAACACTCTTCAGCACCTAATAAAACTTCAGCACCGCTAGTTGTTATTTTATCATTTATAAGTCTAGCATTAACGCTTGCTTTACGTCCGCAAGTGCATACGCTTTTAACTTCTTGCAAACTATCAGCAATTTCTATAAGACGCTTGCTACCTTCAAATAATTCTGTTTTAAAATTTGTAAGTAAGCCATAACATAGCACAGGTATATAGTACGAAATTCGTCTTAATTGTTCTACTTGTAATGTTGACATAAATTGACATTCATCAACGATAATAACATCAATTTTTTGTTTGGAATTTTCATTTCTATAAAGAGTTATAAGATTTTGATTTTTACTAAACTTAATACAATCGGATTTAATTCCAATACGGGAAGTTACTTCAGGCTTTTCTTGTTCAAAGCGATTATCGATACTAGGTTTTAAAAGCAATACATTAAAGCCTTTTTGGATATAATTAAATCTACACATTAGGGCTTCGGCTGTTTTGCTGCTGCCCATAACTCCGTATCTAAAATATAACTTACTCATAAAACTTTACCTCGAACACATAATATCAAAATATTATAATTTTGTCAAACAAAACAAGTAGCAATAATTTGTTAATGTTTTAGATTTTTAACATATAAAAAATGAGTAGAATAATCTACCCATCTATAAATTATCTGCCTAAACCAAGTTCACGTTCTTTAATATTCTTAACCAAATCAAAATCAAGGTTAGGATAACCGCAAATAATATCATCAAAGCCATTGTCAATACAATAACCTAAGCCTTGTTCAAAAATTTCATTATGTTGAGATGCTGGAACTACAATTGAATAATATTGAATATTTGACTTATTGACATTAAAAGGCACTTTTTCGGTCTTTTTAAGAGCAACTGAAAATTTGTTTTCATTTAAAAATATTAACAAACTAGTCATTTGTTGTAAATTATTGCCAATAAATGCAGTTCTTGCTGTTAAGTCTTTAGTTAGTTTACTCATACGTTTCTCCTTTGATTGACTAAATTGTACCACAACTAAATCACCTTGTCAATACCTAATTTAAAAATTTTGTTTAACAACTGGAAGATTTTTCTTCCATATAAGTTTTATAAAAATCAGTATTTAAAAATTTGCTTACAATATCCGAAATTTGATATATATTAAGCGATGCAATATGTTCGAGTTTGTCATTATCTCTGCCATCATAAAATTCAAATCCTAAATTATGGTTATAGTAATATCTGCCGTGCATAATAGAATTTCGTAGTCGCCTAGCGTCAATATCAAATGAAGATAAATAAGGAGTAATTTTATCAAAATGGACACTGGAAAATAGACTAAACAATATATTTGAAAAAAGTGTTGCTTCAAACATTATTGTATCGTAATGCATAAATTCGATTAAATTTTGGCGAGTTGTAAAATGTGTTTTGTCATCTACCAAATAAACAGTACTTTCAAAATCCATAATAGCATCAAAAAATGTTTTTTTGTTATTAAAGTTTTTGTCAAGAATAAACAAATTTCTAAAACATACATTGTTTAATCTGCCGATATTTCCAGCATTATGCTTAAATGGAAATCCGTTGACAAGAATGTAATAATTGTCATCTTGTAATTTGTTTAATCTTATTTGTTTGCCTAGCAAAGATTGTTCGTTGGTAAATAAGTCAAACAATGCCTTTTGTTGATAATCGTCTAAAATCAACAAGTGGTCGTTTTGCATATTTTTAGCACCAAATAAAGATTTCATTGTTTTAGGATTTAGTTTGTCTTTTTTAACAGCGTCAAACAAATTTTGTTCCCTAACATCAATATTTATGAAAAATGCATCTTTTTTTAGACTTAAGAATTCGGTCATTAATATATGTAATTCATACATATTAAATTTAAAAGAGTTACCTTTAACATTAATAACTATATTAAATTTTTCATCAATTTGCCAGTTGGGGATTTCTGCCTTTACGTCATTATGCACAAATGATTGACGTATTACATCTAAAAACTTTGCAGTGTTTAAATTGTTTTTATTGCTGGAATTTTCTGTTTTTAATTCCTTGATACGTTCAGTCATTTTGTCGTCAATATTATTTCGTAAATATTCATAAGTGGTTATAAAAGTTTGTCTAAGCAAATTAGATGTTGTGCAACCTATTGCAAATGAAAGCATTTCTTTTGAATTAGTTTGCTTTTCGTCTACTTTCATATAATTATTAAAGTTGCTTTTAAATATAGACCTAATACTAGATTTTGGATTCTTACGCCAATCAAGGAACGAACGTGCAAGAATTAGTTCGTTGGCTATAGTTAAAAATTCTTTTTGTTGTGCCATAAAATACCTCTTGATTATATATTAGCATAATTAATATTAAATAGCAATATCTTAAATAAAAGTAGATAATAAAAAAGTCCTAATTAATAGGACTTTTGTAGTTATGCATCTTTACCGCAACATTGTTTATATTTTTTACCGCTACCACAAGGGCAAGGTGAGTTACGGTCAACTTTAGTGCTTGGTTCAGACTTTACAGGTCTTGTAGAATTGTTTGCTGGCATAAATGGACCTTTAGTTTGAGGTGCAAATGGACCTTCAGGTTGTGCAGGGGATTTTCCGCCATCTGTAGGGATAGGAGCACGTTGAGGTACTTTAATATCAATACGTATCTTCATTCTAAATAGGCTTGAAGCAGTGTATTCACGTATTTGGTCAATCATATTGTCAAACATATCAAAACCTTCATTTTTGTATGCAACGATAGGGTCTTTTTGACCATAAGCAAGTATGCCTATTTCGTTACGTAAAGTATTCATAGCATCGATGTGGTCCATCCAGAACTTATCAACAACGCGTAACATAATAGCACGCTCAATTTGAGCAAAGTCAATACCAATCTTTTTAATTTCATTAACTTTTGCTTCGTAAATTTCTCTAGCTTTTTCAAAGATTTTTTCGCCTGCTTGATTAATATCGGTATCAGCCAATAATTCTTTAGTTGCAATATTTGAACCCTTTTCAAATAACTTGTCTTCAAGGGCTTTATTAAGGGTTTCCAAATCCCATTCGTAACTTGGCTTAGTGTCGTCAATATAGTCGTGACAAATGCTTACGATATAATCGTGCAACATTTCAACTACTTGACTATGAACATCTTCGCCGTCTAAAACTTTGTCACGTTCGGTATAAATGATAGTACGTTGTTTATTTAATACATCATCATATTCAAGCACTTGTTTACGAATACCAAAGTTGACACCTTCAGTTTTCTTTTGAGCACGTTCAAAGAACCTGGTTAAGATACCCATTTGGATAGGCATATCTTCATTACCTCTAAATATAATAGAGAATAAGTTTTTCATACGGTCTTCGCCAAAACGTTGAGGTAGTTCATCTTCCAAAGATATAAAGAAGATTGATGAACCTGGGTCACCTTGACGACCGGCACGACCACGCAATTGGTTGTCGATACGACGAGATTCGTGACGTTCGGTACCTAGTATATGAAGTCCACCTAGTGCAAGCACTTTTTCACGTTCTTCAGCAGTTTCTTTTTCGTAGTCTTTAAATAGTTGTTCGTATTTATTCTTGATTTCTTTTTCTTCGTCAGTTAGTTCTACGTTATAGGCAGTAACTTTTTCAATAACTTCATTAGAAATACCGTCTTGAACAAGTTTTGCTTTAGCAAGATATTCGGCATTACCACCAAGCAAAATATCTGTACCACGACCAGCCATATTAGTGGCAATAGTAACAGCACCAACACGACCTGCTTGTGCAATAATAAAACTTTCACGTTCGTGGTTTTTAGCATTCAACACATTGTGAGGTATGCCACGCTTAGATATTTCACGGCTAATTATTTCACTTTTATCAACTGAAGCAGTACCTACTAGTATTGGTTGACCAGATTTGTATTTAGATTCAATTTCTTCCACGATTGCTTTAAGTTTAGCGTCCTCGGTATAGAAAATCATATCGTTTTCATCAATACGTTGAACAGGGCGGTTAGTAGGAATGGTAACTACGTCTAGATTATAGATTTTGTTAAATTCGATTTCTTCAGTTTTTGCAGTACCTGTCATACCACTAAGTTTTGAATACAACTTAAAGTAGTTTTGGAATGTAACTGTAGCAAGAGTTTTGTTTTCGTTTTTAATTTTAACGTGTTCCTTTGCTTCAATTGCTTGGTGCAAACCGTCACTATAACGACGACCTTGCATTAAACGACCTGTAAATTCGTCTACAATCAACACTTCGTCATCTTTAACGATATAATTGCTATCACGCTTCATAATAAAGTGAGCACGCATAGCATTGTTGATATGGTGGTTAAGTTCTAGTGCAGAAATATCAGATAAGTTATCAATTCCAAAATATTTTTCTGCCCTAGCCACACCGTCTTCAGTTAAACGGATAGACTTTTGCTTAATGTCGATTTCATAATCACTTTCACTTAAGCGTCTAACAAAACTATCTGCCTTTACATACAAATCGCTAGTCTTGTCGCCACTACCTGAAATGATAAGTGGGGTACGTGCTTCGTCAATTAAAATCGAGTCCACTTCGTCCACGATACAGAAAGTGTGTCCACGTTGAACTTTGTACTTTTTATCAGGTTGCATATTGTCACGAAGGTAGTCAAAACCAAATTCATTGTTTGTACCATAAGTAATGTCGCAAGCATACGCTTTTTGTTTTTGTTCTGGATTTTGACCACTTAATGTAACACCAATGGTTAAACCTAAAAATTTATAAAGTTTACCCATAAGTTCGGCTTGATATTGAGCCAAATATTCGTTGACAGTTACTACGTGTACATTGTTGCCAGATAGTGCATTTAAGTATGCTGGTAGGGTGGCGGTTAATGTTTTACCTTCACCAGTACGCATTTCAGCAATACGACCTTGGTGCAATACTACACCACCAATTAATTGAACTCGGAAATGACGCTTGCCATATACACGAGTACTTGCCTCTCTAACACAGGCAAAAGCGTCAGGCAAAATATCATCTAAAGTTTCGCCGTTATTAAGACGTTCCTTTAACTTTGCGGTTGTGCCTTGAAGTTCCTCGTCTGTTAAACTTTTGTAGAAATCAGATTTTTCTTCAATTTTATCTACTATTTTGTTTACCTTTTTAAGGTTTCGGCTATTATCCGAACTAAATAAATAAGAAAATAATCCCATAATGTCTCCTATATCGAGCAAAAACACTCTTGAACTTATAATATCAAATATCCAAATTTTTGTAAAGCAAATTTAACCCTATAAATATATGTTAAATATATTTTTATAATAAAAAAACAAAAAACGACTAAAATTTAGATGTTTTGGCATTGTGTTGAATAGATTGGGATTTTTATATCATTTTTTTGTTTTTGGTATTGACAAATCAAATATTTGATGTATAATTACATTTAATTAAAAGGAGAGATTTATGACACCATTTTGGGCAAAAATGACATTATATGGAGCATATCAAGCAAATCAACACGATAGAAGAGAGGGAGTATCAAAAGAGTGTGCTCAATATTTTGAGGAATTGATTACAAAATATGAGAGTCGTGTATGCGAAAATACAATGAATAACACATCAAATACTTTAATTGCAAAAACAATGGAAGATGTTGTAAGCAATATTTATAAAGATTGTAAGTATAATCCTCAAAATATTAATAGAGGAAATCTATTTGCGGAATACATACGTAAAATACGTTATTTTGAAGAAAATAGTAAAACAATTTACTTGGATAATATAGTAGATGTTAAATCACCCGTAGATTTAGTTACTTATAATCTTCATCCTAATTGGTTTATAGATACATACATCCAAGATAGTTCTGCGGAAGATATTAGTACAATCAGAGCATATTTAATTAGTTTAAATTATCGTAAAATTGTTAAAGCTATTGATGAATATATGAAAACTGAAGAACACAAAAATCAAATAAGCAAATAAAAATGGTAACAATCAATTTGTTACCATTTTTTTCATTTTTTTACATATTCTAAATAGGCTTCATAAATTTTATCAGCGGTTTGTTCTGGTGTGAGATTTGAGTTGTCAATTATATAATGGTAATTACTCATATCGTCACAATCTACATTATACAATTTTTTGTACTTATCGCAATCGGCTTGATATCTGGTGGTGCACTCATTAAGTGCTTCCTCTAGCGTTTGAGCACTTTCCTTACCGGTACGGTCGCTATTAAATAGGCGAGTAGCCATAGTGTTGTTATCTACGTTGATAAACACGTTAAAAGCATTAGGCATAAAACTAAATGCTGGACGACTTTCGATTAAAATATCTTCGTTTAAGCGAGTGTTGTATACTTGCTTTAAATATTCGTCGACTTTGTAGTCAATATCAAAATATTGTTGACTTAAGGCAAGTTCCTTAACGTTAAGTCCTAACTTTTTTGCCTCTTCCTTAAATATTGCACCTGCATATATTCGTTCAAAATTATATTTTTTGCAAAAGATTTCTGCCATTGTACTTTTTCCGCAACAAGGTTTACCACTAACAGTTATTATCATTTATTCCTCCCCAAACACAAAATCGCCAGAATTATAACCATTATCCTTATCAAGTTGACTTTCGTAATAGTCTTTGGCGTTTTGAAGTCGTTCAATTTCACGTTCTTGAGAGGCGATACGTTGCTTGTATACATAAACTTGTCTAATTTCAACCACTGAAACAATTAGTAAAGCAAACACAAGCACTAAACTAAATAGTGCTACAAGTGTTACTAATGATTTAGTCTTTGATTGATTCATTTTTCCTCTCGAAATAAAATTTTATTAACCTAATAAATTTTATATAAACATAATATAACTTTATTTCAAAAAAATCAAGCGATTTTTCAAGAGTTTTTGTACTCCACCAAAATCCAAGGAAAAATGATGCGATAATTACTATATTAAATTGACCAAAATAAAAAATATTTACGGAAAATATTAAAAAAATACTAAAAATAATACTTAAAATAAATTTAAAAATAAATTCAAATATTTTATTTTGATGATTTTTAATAAAAAATACCCCTAAAACACTATAAACTAGACCAAAAATTAAACCGCAAAATAAAACTAAACAAAAACTATATAATTGATTTACACTAAAAAATATCATTTAAAAATCTTTTTTAATAGGGGTGTTTTGTTATTTTCGCTATATTTAATGCTATCAAATTTGCCAGTTAGTGTAAGCGTGTGAAGTTCTAAATCTAGTTTGGTTACTTCAATGTTTTGTCCCGCCACCACCATATCGCCAGCACTGGTTTTAACTTGTAATAAATCGGGTTTTACGCTAACCACTTTTTCAACACCAGTAATTGTTAGGTGTTTACGGTCAACTAGGGTTAAACTATGCTCTTGACTAGGTTTTGGATTTGCTTGAATAGATGATTTATTTTCTTCCATAAAATTCTCCTAGTTATTTATATGCACTATTAATTTTGTATATGATAAAAATAATGCTTGAAAAATTTGTTAGTAGATGTTATAATATAAATATAAAGTTTATTAAAAAGGAAAAATTATGAAAACAGTTTTAATTACAGGTGCGTCACGAGGTATAGGTCGTGAGATTGCTATTAAGTTTGCAAGTGAGGGTTACAACATAGTACTTAATTATAATAATAGTGAAAGCAAGGCAAAAACAATTGCCAAATATATTGAAAATATGGACGTAAAATGTTTGCTGGTTAAGGCAGATGTGTCGGTTGAAAGTGAAGTGATAGATATGGTAAATTTGGCACTAAAACAATTTGGTAAAATTGATGTGTTAGTTAATAATGCAGGCGTTGCGTTATCTAAGTTATTCCAACTAACCACTACCGACGAAGTTGCACGTGTGTTTGGTGTTAATACTTTTGGTGTAATCAACTGTTCAAAGGCGGTTGTGCCTAGTATGGTCAGCGAAAAGAGTGGAAAGATTATTAATATTTCTTCAATCTGGGGTAAAGTAGGTGCTAGTATGGAAACTATTTATAGTGCTAGCAAGGGTGCAGTTATTGCGTTTACTATGGCTCTTGCTAAAGAACTTGCACCAAGCGGTATTAGTGTTAACTGCGTATGTCCTGGCGTGATTGATACCGATATGCTACTTGAATATACTGATGACGATAAGAAAGAACTAAAAAATCAAACACCATTAAATCGCTTGGGTACGCCTCAAGATGTTGCTAATGCTGTATACTTTTTGGCAAGCGAAAAGGCAACATTTATTACTGGTCAAGTAATTACAGTAGATGGCGGATTTGCATTGTAGTGCTGTGAGCACCCCAAATAAGTGAATAATCCAATTTGTATTGTTAAGATTAATTATTTATCAACTGTTGTGTTATGTCGTGATGTGAAAAATAAAGTAGACTTATAAATAAAGAGTGCAGTTTAATTTGGTTAATTGGCATATTTGGAGCGGTCACACCACAAAAGCGACAAAAAAATATAAAAAGTGAGTGTAAACTTGCTTTTTTTTCAATATTTTTTGGCATTTAAGGTTGATTTAGTGCATATTTATAGGTTAAGATTAACGAGGTAGATATCTATGAAACGAAAATTTGTAAGCATAGCACTTGTTGTATTGTTTGTAAGTTTAATCGTTGTTTGTGCTACAAGCAATAGTTCGTTGCAAGTAGCCAATGTATATTTTAATAAAAAAACAAAAAAATTACCAATTTATAGTGTGCAAACTACTGAAAAGAAGGTTGCTATCTCTTTTGACGCTGCTTGGGGTGCGGATAAGACTGCTGAAATTATGACTATATGTGAAGAATATGGTGTAAATGCCACATTTTTCCTAGTTGGATTTTGGGTTGAGGACTATCCTGATGTTGCCAAGTCAATTGCTGAGCGAGGCTTTGAAATAGGACTTCATAGTAGCACACACCCGGATATGGCTAATTTATCGGTTAGTCAAATGAAGTTGGAACTTACCAAAAATCAACAAATTATTCAATCGGTTTGCGGTGTGGAAGCAAAGTTGTTTCGTCCACCGTATGGCTCGTATAACGATACTTTAATTGATGTATGTAAAGATTTGAATATAACCGCAGTTCAATGGAGTGTGGATAGTTTGGATTGGAAAGGCTTAAGTGCTAGCGAAATTGCAGGACGTGTGTGTGGTAGGTCGAAGGAAGGTAGTATAGTATTATTTCATAACAATTCGGATAATATTATTGCAGGGCTTAAGTTGGTGCTAGAATATTACAAAAACAATGGATATCAAGTAGTTCCAGTTGGTGAACTTATAATGCACGAGCATTATACAATCAATCAACAAGGAGTACAGATACCTAAAAATTAAAAACAATAAGAAATTAAGGAGAAACTAATGAATCACGAATTATTAGAAAACAACAAAGTTTATTTACAAGGCGAGGTGGTTGATGAGCCTGTTTATAGCCACGAAGTGTTAAATGAAGGTTTTTATAACTTAAATTTATTAATACCGCGTTTGAGTGGTCAAAGCGATATTATACCAGTAACAATAAGCGAAAGACTACTTAAAACGGCATCAATTAAGGTTGGTGACACAATTGCCTTAAAAGGTCAATTTAGAAGTTATAACAAAATTGAGGATAACAAAAGTAAGTTGGTGCTTACTGTATTTGTGCGAGAATTGTGCGAGGTGGACGAAAACTCTAACCCTAACATTATTGAGATTTACGGTTATATTTGCAAATCGCCAATATATCGTACAACACCATTTAATAGAGAAATTACAGATGTGTTAATGGCGGTTAATCGTTCGTATAACAAATCGGACTATATTCCTTGTATTACTTGGGGCAGAAATGCTCGTTTTGTTGGCGAGTTAGATGTTGGTACAAAACTTGAAATGGTAGGACGAATTCAATCACGTGAATATATTAAAAAAATTGACGGAATGGAACCTATTAGTAAAATTGCTTATGAAATTTCGGTATCAAAAGTTACACAATGTGATTAAAATCGTTTGACAAATGAATACACAATGTTCTATAATGATTTTGTTTGATTAGAACATTTGTGTTAAAAATGTCGAATTTTGTCAAGTCAAACAAGCACGTAAATTAAAAAATGGCACTAAATCTTGACTTTGTTTTATAGTATGTTCTATAATCTCGTCAAACAAAGGGAGGGGTGATGTTGGTTATAAATGATGCCAAGGTTTTAATTTCGGCATATAGATTAATTGAAAGAAACTGCGATTTAATTAACGAATTTGTGTATAAGCACGCAATTAATTTTGGACCATCTCCAGAATATTGTACTACATTTGATGTTACTAATAATATTATTAATTTAATCGAACGTAAAAATAGGCTTATTAATTTAAAGTTAATAATTGACCAGTTGGTAGATAGTTTGGAGTCAAAAGATAGGGAGATTATTATAGCCAAAATGCGATATAACTTTTCAATTAAGTCGTTTTGTCTACTATTTATTATGCCTTCGGTACGTTCTGCTTTTAGACGTTCTCTATCTGCTCTTGAACATTTTTTGCGTAGGGCAAATAATTCGCCATACAAGGAAAAGTTGGAGTATTTACTAGATAATGAAAATTGGATTATGGCAATACGTCGCCAATTATTACAAAAACAAGAAGTTTGCATTTAGCAAACTTCTTTTTCATTTTATCAAAGATAATAGTAAATAAATTGTATTAAATTTGGTTGTGTTTATGTTAAGATTTGATTATAATATAAACAATATGAAGATTATTAACAATAAACTTAATATTTGTTTTGCTATGTGGCTTGCATTAATGCCTATGGTTGTTTTTTTGTTTGATATTGTTAGTATTAAATTTATTTTGCCGTATCAAACTGTTGCTTGGGGAATATTATATTTCATTTGTTTGGTTATAGGATTGTTAAGATTTTGCTTGAAAGGTGGAAGGCTTGAATTTAACAAATTAAAAAATCCATATATGTTAATAGTTGGTTTAATATTAGCGTGGATAATGATATCAAGTTTAATCAATCAAGCATTTAACGTGCAGTTAATTATTTATTTGTCATACTTTTTAATGTTTTTATGTATTTACAGGTTGGACAAAATTTGGGTTAAAGTGGTTTTAAATACCTTGCTAGTATCGGTTGCTATTAGTTGTGTTATGGGATTTATTGACCCTTATGCAAAGTTTATGCCAGGCTTTAAATATGCCGAATTAAATATGTCGTTACATTTTAATAATCCAAACTATGCTGCGTATGTTGTAGCGTCTTTAGCGATAGTTTGTTTTGTTAAGTTTAATAGTAGTCAAGGAAAATTTTGGAATACTTTTTATTTAGTTATATATTTAATATATGCTACACATTTATTTATGAACGGTTCATTTGTGCCAATATCAATATTATTTATGCTTGAGATAATTATTCAGGTTATACTAGGTATAAAAGCCAAACATTTGCAACGTAAAATGCTGATAACAACAATAGTATTAATTCCTATATGTTTTTTAGTAGATTTAATACCTAATATTGAAAAAATAAGGACCTGTCAATATAATTATTTTTTAGAAGGTATTGCAGTGTTTGATAATATATTTAAAACTAATATATTGTCATTGTTTGGAATAAATGGTATAGCGGGCTCAAATGGTTGGGATAGGCAAGATTTGTTAATAACATCTCTCAAAGCATTAACTAGTTCATCAAAAATGTTTATATTTGGTGGCGGGGCAGGAACTTTTACTATTTATACACCGCATAACGGAACGTTGTCACTTGCACTAGATTTTGGTGTGGTTATGCCTATACTGTTTGCATCATTATTAGTAGTATTAAGCATTAATTTAATTCGTCAAAAGTTTGATTTAAATAATCTGTATACAATTTATCCAATAATTAGTTTGTTAATATGTTATATTTTTGGTTCTATTATGTGTAATTCGTTTTATGTGTTTATTATAATGTTGGCGGTGTTGTTTAAGAATATTAAAATTTCATACTTTAAGCACGAGTAATTAAAAGGGATTGAATGTGTCAATCTCTTTTTTATCTTGTCGTTTAGTATATGCAAGTTTGAGTAGTAGGAAAGCAAATATAATAAATGGAATGCAAACTAATATTATGGTTATTTTAAAAGGCTTACTATCGACGGCTATTAATTGATTAGATACGTTTGTGGTATTCCATAAAGGTGCAGAAATATATGGTAACTTTTCGCTATTTGGTATAATTGTGGTCATTTTGTCACAACTATCCGAATAAACGTATCCCGTTGTTCCAGTTACGGTGTATTTGCAATAATACCAGATATTAGTTCGCTCATCTATAGCACTTTCACCATAAATTATGCCGTAATAAATTAAGTCGTTGCAGTATAGTGGTAGATAAGTTTTTAATGTAGGATTATTGCTGTTTGCATAAGGTTTATCATACATCGCTCGGCTTAAATCGTTGTATACTCTAAACGAAATATTATTTAAATATGGATTTTTTGGTATCCCTTGTACGCATTGTACTTGGGATTTTTTTACATAACCTACTACATCTAAATATTGAGCCTTATAAAATTCATTGTTATAATCACTTAAAAGTTGTACAAAGTACGAATTTTCAAGCATAAAAAACACATTTGAATAACTTGTGTTATCCACCGGTGTTTTGTACAAATAGCAACCAGCATGCAAAATTTGAGCATAATGTGCCGTAGATGCGTTTACATATTTTATTGGTTGAAACAAACTAATTAAACAATTAAATATCACTAAAAACAACTTCATACAAGCATTATAACACATCTAAAATAAAAATTTTTGGCACAAGGTGTTACAATTTCACTTTTCTTGTAGTAAACTAGTGGACGTATGAAAGTTGTTGACGTTATTTTAGCGATTACTCGCGAGCAAAAGCAACGATTACAAAAGAATAAACTTAAATTTTATAATACAGGAGATAAAATACATAAGAAACAATTAGAGTTTCACAAATGCAAAGCTAAAAATCGTTGGGTATTTGGAGGTAACCGTAGCGGAAAAACTGAATGTGGGGCTGTTGAAGTTGTGTATTATGCACGAGGTAACCACCCTTACAAAAAGATAACAAAGGCTACAAGTGGTTGGGTTGTATCGTTATCTAGTCAAGTTCAGCGTGATGTTGCTCAAGCCAAAATACTTAACTATATTAATCCAGATTGGATTGTTGATGTAAATATGTTGTCTGGTCGCAAGGACAATCCTGCTGGCGGAGTTATTGATTATATACTAATTAAAAATGTATTTGGAACAACCTCGAAAATAGGATTTAAAAGTTGTGACCAAGGTCGAGAAAAATTTCAAGGAACAAGTCTTGACTATGTTTGGTTTGACGAAGAACCACCTCAAGACATTTATATAGAGTGTAAAATGCGTGTGCTAGATACTAATGGTGAAATATTTGCAACAATGACGCCTCTAAAAGGTCTTACCTATGTGTATGATGAAATTTATCTTAACAAATATAACGACAATAATATTTGGCATATATTTATGAGTTGGGACGACAATCCGTACATTAGTGAAGAAGCCAAAGCCAGTATGCGTGCTAGTATGTCAGAGGAAGAACTGCGAAGTCGTCAATTTGGCGAGTTTCAAGACTTTGGCGGACGTGTTTATACCGAGTTTAACGAAAGTGTACACGTAATTGAACCTTTTGATATTCCTAACGAGTGGCAGGACAAAATTAGTATTGACCCAGGGCTTAAAAATCCTTTAAGTGCACACTGGTATGCTGTTGACTACGATGGCAATATTTATGTAGTGGCAGAGCATTTTGAAGCGGAAAGAGATATCAGTTATCACAGCGAACAAATCAAACGTATATCAAATCAATTAAATTGGCATAGGGGGTTCAATGGAATGATAGAAGCAATTATTGATAGTGCGGCTAATCAAACCACGCTTGCAAGTGCAAAAAGCGTAACACAATTATTTTATGATTATGGAATTTCGGTTGACCCACGTGTAAATAAGGATATGTTTTCGGGTATTCAGCGTGTAAAAGCATATTTAAAAGATGCTAATGGGGAAACAAAGTTGTATATATTTAAAACTTGTACTAACCTTATACGAGAACTTAAAGCATATCACTGGGGCAACAATGATTTGCCAGTCAAAACTGACGACCACGCACTTGACGAACTTAGATATTATATTATGACACGCCCTCAAAACTCGGCTCCTAAAGAAGAACAAACACTTATCCAACGCCAAAAAAATAGACAAATTAGGCGACTGAGAACTAGATGAATTTAGAAGAACTAGATGAAGAAACCTTTAAGGCTATAAGGAAGTTGGTTAAAGGGTTTTGTTTAAAGGAGGAAGTTAACGAGTATGTGTTAGATGATAAAGGCAACAAGCAACTAACCAAGCAAAAGGTTAGTCGTAAAGTTGTGCCACCTAATGTTGATATATTAAAGATGTTGTTTAACAAAAGCGAAAGTCAGACTTTAAATTTTGAAGACTGGAGTGATGCTGACCTTGAAAAAGAAAAACAAAGGCTATTAAAACTACTTAAAAAAGGAGAAAATAATGAATATAGAGCAAACGAAAGTAAAAATAAAGTGTAGTGTAAGTGGTTGTGATAATCAATCAAACTACACTATAGTTAACAAAAAATTTGTATTTGATGGCAACTTTTATTTATGTGATAGTTGTCTAAAAAGTTTATATTCAATGATAGGTGCAGTGTTAACACCTAAAAGCCCTACACCTATATACAAAAAAAGGAGTAAAGATGAAACGTAAACTAACCGAACAGGCCATTGCTCAAAGTGTACGACAAGACTACTTATCTCGTCGTGAGGCTCGTAGAAGTTTGGAGGCTCAATGGCAATTAAATATTAATTTTTATGTAGGCAATCAATATAGTTATATTGCCAGCAATAATAACTTAAGTGATTATGATAAGCAATATTTTTGGCAAGAAAAAGAAGTGTTTAATCATATCGCACCAATGATTGAAACCCGTATTTCAAAAATAACCAGACTAAATCCTAATATTGATGTTTTGCCAGCGTCAATGGATTTGGCGGATATTCAAAGTGCAAAATTATCCAAAGAGATATTTAAAGCAGTTTCTAACAAACTTGATTTACCATCGCTATCAAAATATGCTAGTACGTGGTGTGAAATTTGTGGTACTGCTTTTTATAAAATCACTTGGAATAGTGATGCTGGTATGATAGTTGCTACCGACGACACTAAAGCAATTCGTGAAGGCGATGTTGAAATTAGTGTATGTTCGCCATTTGAAGTTTTGCCAGATAATTTATCGTGTGAAAACATTAGTGATGTAGGCAGTATTATTCACGCAAAAGCGGTGAGTATTGACACTATTAAAAATATTTATGGCGTAGATGTTGAACCTGAAATGGTGCACTCATTTAGTCTTGATAGTGGATTTGGTAGCGGTGGCGGATTGGGTTATGACGCTCACATCAACAAGATTACCAACATATCACTTTCAAATCATTGTGTGTTGCTTGAAAAATATGTAAAGCCTAATCGTCAATATCCTAACGGACGACTTACTATAGTTGCTGGCGATAAAGTATTGTTTGATGGCGATTTACCATACTTAAATGGCGATAATAACGAACGAATATTACCATTTATCAAACAAACTTCTGCTTATATGCCAGGGTGTTTTTATGGCGTTAGTATTATTGAGCGTCTTGTACCTATTCAAAGGGCATATAATGCAATCCGTAATCGCAAACACGAATACTTTAATCGTATTTCAATGGGTGTATTAACCGTTGAGGACGGAAGTGTGGATACTGACGCTCTTGAACAAGACGGATTGTCACCAGGTAAAGTATTGGTGTATCGTCAAGGCGGACAAGCCCCTACAATTATGACTACGCCAGATATTCACGCTGACTTTAAAGCGGAAGAAGAACGCCTTATTGACGAGTTTAAAAATCTTGCTGGTGTTAGTGATCTTATGGACGATAGCGAAAACTATACAAACCTATCGGGTACTGCATTGCAACTATTAATCGAACAAGATGATAATCGTGTTATCAGTGCTATTGATAGTGCAAAGCAAGCGTTAAAAAGTTTAGCAAAACACATTTTAAGATTATACAAACAATTTGCTATGATGCCTAGACTTATCAAGATTGCTGGTGAAATGGGCGAAGTAGAAATGTTTTATTGGGACAAAAATTCAATCCGTAGTGATGATGTTGTATTTGACACATCAACCGCACTTGGCGAAAGTGTTGCTAGCCGTCGAACAATGTTACTTGAATTATTAAAGTCAGGAATTTTGTACGACAAGGACGGCAAATTTTCACCAAGTTTGCGTTCAAAGTGTTTAGATCTTTTAGGATTTGGCACTTGGGAACATTCTACCGATATTACAGCCCTACATATCAATCATGCACAGGAAGAAAATATTGCAATGCGTAATAAAGATGTGGAAATTATGCCTATCGACGAGCACGATATTCATATTGACGAACATATTTCGTATTTGTTAGGTGCGAATATTAAAGATTGTAAAAATACTGAAGAAGTTAAAAATAGAATTTTGGCTCATATCGAGCAACATAAACTTATGAAAAAACAAAATCAAGATTAGTAAAAGGAGAAAATTATATGTTAGATATGGAACAACCTAAACGTCAAACTTTGCAAATGGAGGAGGATAGTGAGAAGTTACATAATGCTAGTGTTGAAAGTGACACTGCTGAAGTTGATAGAAGCAATCAAGAACCTATTTCGCAAATAACTGACAATGGCTCCATTAATTTGGGTAAATTTAAAGATGCGGAAAGTTTGTTAAAAGCATACAATTCACTGCAAACTGAATTTACCAAAAAAAGTCAAAGATTAAGTGAACTTGAAAATAGTAAAGACGAATTTACTCACGAGGAAAAACTTAATCAAGCTATCAAGGAACTGGGTAGCAGTTACGATATTGCCTTAAAATTTTCAAACGAAATTAAACAAGATTTAAAAGATGTTAAAGTTGAAAATTATGCTCAAGTTGTTCGTGATGAATTGCTAAAAAAGTTAAGTTCAAAATACAAGTCTGCTAGCGATTTAGTTATGGACGAAAAATTTTTAAGCGATTATATTTACAGCAACCAAACAATTAAGGATAACATTATTCGTGACTATTTATCGCAGTTGACAAACGTAACACCTACCAGGGTTATGTCCAACATTAGTGGCTCAATTCCTGTTAGTCCGCCAAACATTCCTACCACAATTAAAGAAGCAGGAAACTTGGCAAAAAATATTATTAAAAAAATTTAATTTAAATAATAAATAAAAAACAAATTAAAAATATAAATTATTTTAATAAATATTTTGTAAAATATATTTTAATTACAAAAAAATATTAAAATTAATTAAATAATACTAATAAATAGATGATTTTAAGTAATAAATTATC
>JAZSRW010000077.1:0-3009 GCA_045538675.1 Candidatus Onthoplasma sp.
TTTATTATGTATATAATATTTGCAAAGGATTAAATTGTATGCTATAATACATTTATGAATAAAAAATTTACTATTATATACTTTATTGTAACATTTTGTTTTTCTTTTGGATTAGGAATTTTATTTAAGGATAAATATTTGTTGGGTTCTATTACTTTGTTTTTAGGTTTTGTTCAAACTTGTTTTATGACAAAAGGGAAATGGTATGAGGAATTTGTTGGTATATTTGAAACTATTACGTCAACGATTGTTTGTGTTTTTGCATGTATGTATGGAAGTGCTATTTTTACAATACTAGTATATATTCCATTATCAATATTTAGCATTGTTAATTGGAAGAAAAATGAAAATGATAATATCGTGCAACTTAATAAAATGACGATATCAAAATCAATAATTACTATACTTTTAGTTGTTGTTTGTACCGCTGTTTTATCATTTTTGCTATCATTAATACCAACACAAAGACTGGCATTTTGGGACGCATGTGGAGATATATTGGAAATTTGTGGAATTTTGCTTATTGCTTTGAGATACAAAGAAGGTTGGATTGCTTGGATTTTATGTAATATTGTAGAATTAACCACTTGGATAATTGTATTAACTAAAGGATATTCTCAAAATGCGATTATGATGATAATTATGAGTATGATTTATATAGGACTTAATATTTGGGGATATATTTCATTTATAAGACTAAGAAAAAAACAAGAAATTAATCAACCTCTAGACAAAGTTTAAGTTGTATGATATAATAAAATTATAGGAGAGTATATGATAGACAAAACTTCAGAATTTTATATTACTGCTACAAAAATGTTAAATGATTATGTTTTGGCTGGTGGTAATGTAGATGATATAGGTGTTCATAGTGATATTTATAAAGTTGTTAAAAAGGCAAGGTTGAAAGATAGTGCTGGCAATTATATAGATATTGAAACTAAGTTTAAATTGTTGGGATATCCTCGTAAGGCAAAGAGTAAAGATAGTAAGCAGACCCTTATTAACGAAGTAAATGCCTATAAGCAAGCGGGAAAAAGTTTTCATATTACAAGAAAAAAACTACCATTTTATCCTAGACTTGTTGTGTATGCAAAAAATTTAAAATTGCACGGTGTTGATATGACCTATGAACAAATTATGAAAGGATTAGGTTATAAGGACTATTCTGACACATATTTTAGGTGTCTTGGATTATGTGATTTAAAAAATTATAGAGATAACAATGGCTTTGTTGATAGTTATCGTAAAAATGAAAAGTTAAAGGCTTATATTGGTTCAGTGGGCAGAACATTAAATTTGCCATATTATCTAGTTGTGACGTTACTTGCAGATGAAAAACTTGAAAAGTGTTATATTGACACTGAATATATCAATCATGTAAAGGTTGAATTGCAACAATTTGTTAAGGATAATGGTTCGTTAAAGGGTTTAAAAAGTAAAAATAAAAAGTTATATTACAAATTTAGAACAATGAAGCAATATTATGGTGATGGTAGTGAGGTTGATTTAACTACTGAAGATTGGTTAAGCATTTTTGAACTAGGTGATGTCGAAAATAATTTTAGACAAGTAAAAAATGAAGAGATAGATGTGAAAGACATAATGGATAAACTTAAACAAAAGTTTGGAAAAAGTATTATACATTCCAGAGATGTTGATAGTAAGGAATATTACATAATATTAAAAAAATCTATTAATCTAGGCATTCCTATTAAGGAATTGTTTAGGGATTATGGTTTAAGTTACAACGGCAATGTAACTAATAGATTATCTACAATGCAAGTGGATAAAATACCTTATTTAGATGAAATGACTAGGTTGCGTGACAAGTTGTTGCAAGCACAAGGTATTACAGCAGAAAACGGATATTGCAAGGAAGAACTCTTTGAAGCGAAAGTTGAAGCCACAAAACAAGCATACAATAAATTTAAGGACAAAATGTTTAATTTTACAATAGATGAAACAAATAATTTAGAAGATGTAACTAATTTTTAGTTACATTTTTTTATTTTTATGTTATAATATAATTATGAAATATTTATTAATAGTAAGTTATGATGGTACAAATTTTGCGGGATTTCAAAGGCAAGCAAAAGGCGAACGAACCATTCAACAAGAACTTGAAAAGGCATTAAAAATTTTATTAAAACAAGATGTTAATGTTGTTGCAAGTGGACGTACGGATAGCGGAGTACATGCCTACAATCAAGTGTGCCATATTGAGTGTGATGAAATTAAAGATTTTTATAAGTTTGTGCGTAGCATGAATGGGATTTTGCCTGTGGACGTTAAGGTTAAAAGTATCAAGGAAACCAAACTTCACGCACGTTTTTCAGCAAAACGTAAAACATATTTATATAAAATGTACATTAGTGATATAGATTTACCGCTATATGATAAATTTTTGAGACTTCCTACAAATATTAATATTGATTATATGAAAAAAGCAAGCGATATGCTAATAGGCGAACACGATTTTGCCAACTTTTGTGCAAGCGGTAGCGAAGTACAATCAACAATACGAACTATCTATGATATTAAGTGGAAAAAGGTGGGCGAAGAGTTACATTTTTACATTACAGGTAACGGATTTTTGTACAAAATGGTGCGTAATATTGTAGGTTTGCTTGTCGAACTTGGTAAAGGCAAAATAAATTATCAACAATTTAAAGATTATGCATTTGGAAATTTAAACAAAAAGTTTACAGCGCCAGCAAAAGCCTTATATTTGTATAATGTTAAATATTAATAGTGTATTTAAAATCAGTGAAATAATAGCACTGATTTTTTTAAAGTTGTATCTTGACAAAATGTAAATATATGATATAATGGACTTAATTTTAAGGAGCAGAATATGAAGAATCAATTTGTTAAAGATTTTTGGAAGAAAAATCCTGAATTAATGTTGCAAACTATTAAAGAGATTAGCAATATAGAAGATGAAGAATTAGCTAAAAGGATAGCTTTTCAAGGGCTTGACGAAAGAGGATGCTTAAAATTTAGTGC
>JAZSRW010000086.1:0-2517 GCA_045538675.1 Candidatus Onthoplasma sp.
TTAGTTGTAACAGTCACGACGATTTAATGTTCTTTACAAATCTCGGCAAAGTGTATCGTATGAAAGCGTATACAATTCCTGAAGCAACCAAAACATCAAAAGGCCGTGCAATTGTTAACCTTATGATGTTGCAAGGTGACGAAAAGATCACTGCAATTGTTGCTGATGCTAAAGATAAGGCAACACTATTTATGGCAACCGAACAAGGTTATATCAAAAAGACAAAGATGAGTGAATTTGATTTGGTTCGTAAAAATGGTAAGATTGCAATTAAACTTATGGAAGATGACCAATTGGTTAGCGTTAAAGCGGTTGACGAAGGCGACGAATTATTAATTGCTTCTAATAATGGTAAATGTGTTCGTTTCAGCGAAAAAGACGTACGTAGCCTAGGACGTAGTTCTCGTGGCGTTAAGGGTATGAAGATTGAAAAGGACGAAAAGATTATTGATATGATAGTGCTTGACCCTAATAAAGATATCCTAACAGTTACAGAATTAGGTTATGCTAAACGTACTAAGATTGATGATTATAGGCTTCAATCTCGTCGTGGTAAAGGAACTAAGGCTGGTAGATTTAATGAAAAAACTGGCGATATTGTAGCTATTAAACCTATAGTTGAAGGTCAAGATATATTAGCAATTACTTCTAATGGTATTGTAATACGTACACACGCTGAACAAATCAACGAAGTTGGTCGTACCGCTTTAGGCGTAAGACTTATGAATACATCTGGTTGTAAGATAGTTGGTGTGTCAATTGTTGAACGTCAAGAAGATGATGACGAAGAATTAACTGATACTGAAGTTTTAGAAACTAACGAATAAGAGGTTAGTATGGAACAAAAGAAAAAACATCTACACACCGGCCATAGACAACGTGTAAAGAATAAGGCATTTGAAGCCGGAATTGAACATTGGCCTGAACATGAAGTACTAGAATTAATTTTAATGTATTCAATTCCACAAAAAGATGTAAATCCACTAGCACATACGCTTATTGAACATTTTGGTTCATTAGGTAGTGTGCTAGACGCTGGATATGAACAACTTAAGAAGGTAAAAGGAATTTCTCACGAAACTGCATTATATTTATCATTGTTACCAGAGTTCTTTGTTAAATATACTGCTTCTAAAAATGTTGGCGATATTATAATGTCAGATGCACATACCTGCGTTACATATTTTAGAAGCATAGATAGAATAAGGTCGGTCGAAAACTTTTATATATTTTGCTTAAATAACAATAAAAGATTGTTAAAGACCGTTAAGGTTAATAGTGATTTTGCTTCGCAAGTAAGTGTTGATATGCGAAGTTTTGCTGAAAATATTTTATTTCCAGCAAATAATTGTATTGTAATTTTGCATACTCATCCATCAGGAAATTCTCAACCAACACAAAAAGATGTTTATGCAACCTTACATTTATTAAAGGCTTGCCAAAGTTGGGGTATTAAAATTGATGACCATATAATTGCAACAGAAACTGAATTCTTTTCGTTTTATAATAGCGGAATTTTGGAAGACTTAAGAAAGGGCGTGCTTCCAAAGTTCTATAATCAGTTACGTAAAGATGATGACAGTGTTAATTAAGTTATAAAAAAATCACAGGTATCTGTGATTTTTTTGTTATTTAATAGCATCTACTTGGCAAATTTCTAACACTGCTTTAGCAATTGCTTGAGCTTTAGCCTCGTAATTTCCTTCAAGGTCCGCAGAGGTAATAGGTTCACGATACTTATTTTCTAAGTTTTCTGCTTGAATAGCATAGGCTCGTACAGTAATGGTTACATCACAATTTTGTAAAATATCGTTCCATTCTCTAGGAATTTTAACCGAATGTTGATTAAGAACTCCAATTTTTACATAATCTAATGAGCCACGTGCGTCAAATTGATTAATTCCAACAAGACAAGTATAACTAGTATTTGCAACATTAGTACAATTATATGTAATAGACTTCCAAACTGAAGTATCAAATGCTCCATCTTGGAAAGCGATGGCTGGCATATTTGTTAGTTGAGATGTTACGTCTTGTTTTGTAGCATCGTTTTTGATTGCGGTTAATGAATATAAAACAACCATATATGTTTTTTGGTTACATTTGTTATATAAATTAAGTTGTACATTGTTTAAATTATTTCCTGGAACTAAAAATTCTTCACCGTAAGGAGCAGATATTGAGAATTCAGTAGTTTGACCAAAGACGTCTTCACCATGAAGTTCGATAGATAGGTTAGCGGTAGTAATTGTACCTTTAACCAAATTAGATTTACCATTATAGTAAGAATATGTTACACCAAATCCAATAGATATAAGCAAAAGTATACATAATATAATGATGATTATACTTTGCCCATTTGATTTCTTTTTAACCATTTTATTCCCCCTTGAATATTTTAAGCCTAGAAAAAACCTAAAATATAATATTGATTAAAACACTTATATAGATATTTTAACAATCTAATTATGATATGTCAAACAAAAAATACAATATTTTAACAAAATTTAACAAAAT
>JAZSRW010000107.1:0-6839 GCA_045538675.1 Candidatus Onthoplasma sp.
GCTTAAATCCTTATTTTCATCAATAAGTTCTTTTAACGAGTTGATTGATTTATCAAAACTGCTAGATTTATGCCCTTTATCCTTATATATCCAGTGTGCAGCAATACCATATTCGTTAAAATGGTGCATTTGATGAGTTCGTATTTGAACCTCAACTGGACGATTATTTAATGCCAAAATACAAGTATGAATTGATTGATAACCATTAGGTTTTGGCGTTGCAATATAGTCCTTAAATCTACTTGGAAGTATCGAAAACATAGCATTAATACGACCAAGTACTGCATAACACTCTTCTATTGTATCAACAATAACACGCACAGCCATAAGGTCATAAATTTGACCTAAAGTAAGTTGTTTTTGCTTTAATTTATTGTATACACTAGCCAAGTGTTTTTCACGGCCATAAACTTTACCTTTGATACCCATTTCGGTTAGTGCTTTTTGAATTTTTTCAATGATAATTTTTACTTGTTCTTTACGTTCTTCCTTATTAAGACGTTCATCAAGCGATAGTTTTTCGTACATTATTGGGTCAAAAAATTTAAATGCAGCATCTTCCATCTTATTTTTAATTTCATTAAGACTTAAACGTGCCGACAACGGTGCATAAATCTCTTTAACTGAATGCATAAACACACGTTGTTCGTCCTCACTCATCAAGTCTAAATGTTCTACTTTAAATACACTATAAGCAAGTAAAATAATCAATACCCGTACATCTTGCGACATAACTATTAGCATATTTCTAACACTTTCAAATTCGGCATCATTGTCTAGATTGTGCTTAATACCAACCGAATTTAAGTTTTTTAAGGTTTTACTTACATCTTCGTCAAATTCATTTTTTACTTTTTCATAATCAATTTCTTCTTTTGGTTTTAATATAAACAACGCAGTTGCCACAAAACAAGTATCGTCAAGATTATATGATTTTAAGATGTCATAAATATAATTAATAGTGTCTTGTTGCAAAGTAGTAACATCTGTTAAATACGGTTGCAAATAATCTATAAATTGCTCGTTTTTAATATATAAATTTAAATCCATTAGTCCCCCTATTTAGAATTTTTAATAGCACTTAATTGACTATATAATATACTAGAATTTAATTCTTTTTTATCCATTGACAAATCAGTAATTTTTAAGTCTTGTTCGGTTTTAATAATATCTAGTTGCTTAAATGTTGTCAAACATACCATAAATTGAAGATAACTTAATTTACGTTTACAAGCGGTAGCAACACGTTGATAAAATTGATAAGAATTAGCACCCGCAATTTGATTTTCGTACGCAAATTTTAATACTTTAAAATACTCGCCAAACACCTTGCGGTCAAGACTAATATCCTTAAACAATAAATTGCTTAATTGTGTTTTATGTGGAATATAAATTGCCGATTTAGTAGCAAGGTTTACCTGCGAAACATAACCCATATTAAGTATTGGGTCTATAAATATTATTCGCTTAAAACTATTAAAATGCTTAAAACCACTAGGTGCTAGCAATATTGTATTTAGTCCTGTTTCATCTTCAACTTCAAACAAACGATTACGATATATATTTAAATTATCATATATGCTTTTAAAATTTAGATAACTATTATAATCATTAGCAATAATTAATGTGCCATAAATACTTTTGTCCATATCAACCAACAAGCGGATTAAATTATCTCTTGTATAATTGATAAATTTGTTACCACCCTTTTCGGCAAAAGATAATTGATGAATATAGTTATACGCAATCAGTCCTTTATCTTCAGGTCTATAAATATCCTCATAATCAATGCTTTTAATAATACCGGTAACACGTTTCATTGTTTTAAATGTTTCAATGCTCAAATCCGTTAAAATATTGCTTTTTGTATCACTAGATAAAATGTGTTGCATTGATGCCATATTAAATGCCAGTAACGACAAATTTGGATATTTGATAAGCAAATGTTCTGGGTGAGATTTCATAGGACTAACTTCCGCCCTAGACGCCGTTAGTTTAAATACTGGACGCATATTTTCGTGACCACAAGGTTCCATACGTTCAACACTTTCAATAAAAGCAATATTAGCCTCATCTAAAGATATTTCAAAGTCATAAATTTTGGTAGGCAAAAATTCGTCCTTAATTAAATTTTGCTCAACATACGCATTAAATTTGGTGCAAAATTCATCATAATACTCTACTTTCATTGTTAATCCCGCAGCCATTGTGTGACCACCAAATTTTTCCAAAATGTCGCTCATACTACACATCAAAGTATGCACATTTACACCATTGACACTACGACAAGAACCGGTCAGCACCCCATCTGTATCGCTAAACAGACAAGTAGGACGATGATATTCCTCACTTAACTTTGCACACACAATACCTAACAAGCCGGCTTCCCAGTCATTAGACTTACAAACAATCGCTTTCATTGAATAAATATCTAATGTATTTAAATATTCTTTTACATCATTATAAATTTTGTTACACAATTGTTGACGTTGAGTGTTATAATTTAAAATTTCCTTGCAAATCCTACTAATTTCGGCTGGTTTAGTTTCAAGATATAACTTTAATGACAAATCAGCATCGCCCATACGTCCCGAAGCGTTGATTTTAGGTGCTAATTTAAACGCTATTTCATTAGCCTTTGGATTGCGTCCAATTCCGCACTCACTAAGCATCTTAACAAGCCCTTTAGGCAATGTATCAAGGCGGGTTAAACCTAGGCTTACAATAGCACGATTTTCAGCCACCATTTCAACAATATCCGAAATAGTTGCAATTGCAGTAGTGGCAAGATATGGCTTAATAGCATCAATTCCACCGAGTGCTTGAACCAACTTTAAAGCAACACCTGCCCCACAAAGATATTTAAAAGGGTATGTCGAACTAACTTTTGGATTAATTACTAAACAGTCAGGAACATTTCCATCGCTTTCGTGGTGGTCAGTAACAATAACATCTATGCCCTTATCTTTTAAATATTTAACTTCGTCTACCGCAGTAATACCGCAGTCTACCGTAATCATCAAATCAGGGATTTCACGCTCTAATATCTTATTAATTGTATCAATATTTAAACCATATCCATCAATATAACGATTAGGTAAAAATGTAGTTACTTTAGCCCCTATTGAAGTTAAATAATCATACATTGTAGCCGTAGCAGTAATACCATCAACATCGTAATCACCATATATTAAAATCTTGCTACCATTAGCAATATGATTTTTGATTTTTTCTATAACTAATGCCATATTTTCAAACAAATATGGATTGTTAAGTTGTGAAATATTAGGATTTAAATAATCTCTTAGTGCTTGCTCAGTGTTAATCCCTCTTGAATATAACAATCTTACAACTCTTGCGTCTAACAAAAACTTTTTAGCCATATTAGCCACAAATTGCTCGTCAATATTTATACCTTCACACGAATTTATATATTTCATATACCCTCTTTTAATCCAAACAAAAAGTCGCCTTTACTAAAAGACGACTTCGAATTTATTCGATAGTAATGTTTTCATCAGATGAAGGGGTTTCCTCCCCACTATCTTCCTTAACTTCAATCACTTGATTTTCAGTATAATTTTGTTCTAACTCGCCTTCAGTAACTTCCACTTGTTTGGTTTTTACAGTTTTTTCTTTTTTCACTCTTATTTTATCACTAACTTGAGTAATTGTCAAGCACCAAACGAAAGGTAAGGCATAAATTGCAACAAACATTGTAACAACTGTAGCAAATAACATAATTACACTAGCCTGCTTAATGAATGTTGGCATTAATACCACAAAAATCAAACTTAATGCAAATAATGCACCATATGTTAATTTTTGTCTAAAAGCGTTAACCTTTAAAGCATTTGTTAATTGTGTTGAACGGTCGTTTTTATCTTTTAACTTATCACGTTCCTTATTCAAAGAATCAAAGAACATAAAGTTTTCACCTAAAATCAATAACAATGTAATAATATTAATTGCAAGGAATGAACCATTAATTGTTAATCTAAATATAGCGGTTATAGCCATTAACAATGCTACACCTAACAATGAACTACCAAACGCTGTAATAGCACATGCTAAATTATATCTAATTGCACTATAAATTACAGCCAAAGCAACAATAATTAGTCCTGCCGCAACAACATAAATATAATCATTATTTGTTAAATTTGAACCAACTGTTGTATGGTCTGAAATAGCCACTACGCTTATATCTAAATCATTTGCAAGAAAAGCCTTTAATTTTTCAACATCTTTAACCTTTCCTGTGTATTTAATAACTAATGTAGTTAATCCACCTTCGCCTGTAACTTGTACAGATTGAAGATGTGCATTTTGTTCGCTTAAATTTTCATTAATATCATCAGTATAATCTTCCAATTTATCTGCCTTATAGTGAGTTCCTATATTAATTGAAAAAGTATTATAACCCTTAACTTCAGCACCACCCTTAAATCCAAAAGCACATAACATAATTACACCTAAAGCAAGGATTAGACCTATAGCAATTAATACAAATTTGTTCTTATTAATATATTGCTTTCCTGATTTAGCAAAATCTCTATTAATCATTATTCAAGCCCTCCTCTTTAGTGAAATTACATTTTTTGCCATCTTCTGAATTAAATGGTAAATACAAATTAATCATTAATCTCATCAATGCTTGTGAACAGAAAATGTTTAGCAAACTTAATACCATTGTAACGATACCAAATGATTGAATAGCCATATTAGGCATTAATGCACATACAATACCAGCCAAAGCCAACATTACATTAATGGTAATAGTAGATGATAGGCTTGCATTTATACCTTGTTTTAAACTTGTATGCAACTTCTTGCCTTTAGCATATTCTTGCCTTGCATTTTCAAGGCTATTAGATAAGCCAATTACTGCCAAAATATATGCAATTACAATAGCAAACACGCCACTTAAGTTGATATGAACAAGTGGAATAGATTGCAAGAAGAACAAACCTAATACGATATAGAACATCATATTAAATATAGCCATCAAACCGATTTGTTTATAACGTAAAGCCAAGAATACTAAACTAGCCACAACCATAATACCTAAAGATATCCAAATATATAACATAGGGTTAGTAACATTACCTCTAACACCAGCACTAGCACTAATTGTTCCGTGGTAAGTACAAATAATATCTAATGGCAATAATCCAGTACGAATTTTAATAGCATAGTCTTCAGCAGTTTGCATATCTACAAATGTTTCACTATATAGTGATAATACTTTAGAAGTAACGTTATCCTTACCCAAAGAACCTAAATTATTAGTACCTAACATAATACTAAACTCGGAACCTGACATAGCATCAACTTTAGCCTTAAAACTAGCATATCCTTGATTAGTAAATACTATTTGAACACCACAAACTTGAGTGTTGCCATAAGGTTGTTGAGTAGCAGATACTTTAGATATATCATTAGCAGTAGCCAAAACATTGTTTTCATCATCTGCAGCAGTAATTTTTAGTTGTTGAGGGTCACCAATCAAAGACCTAACTTCATCACTATCAGTTTTATTGATAATACCACCAACCTCAATACGAATACCTGTATCACCATTACGTGTAACAGTACTGTTTTTAAAGCCACTATCTTCAAGGATATCTCTTAATCCTGATATAGTATTAGTCATTAAAGCGTCGTAGTTATCTTTATCTGCCTCACTACGAGTATTGGCTTGATATTCAAACAACACACCAGAACTGATGTCGCTACCAAGCACTAATTCATTTGCAAAACTTGAATATTTATATTTAACACCATTTATTGAAAATGGGTATGTGAAGTTTACAAAACTTGCCACAAGACCAACAATCAATATTAGAGTTAGAAATATAATAAGCATTTTAGAACGATTTTTAGTCATAATTTCTCCTAATTTCCTTGTTATTATAGTTGATTAATCAATTTATGTCAACTATTTTTTACCCCTTAAAAACAATTTATTTCAACTAAATTAAAACTTTATATAATATTTGACTAAAAACCAAACTAAAATACCTTACAATAAATAAAAAAAATAGCTTAACGCTACTTTTTTCCTACAATATTTAACAAAATTGCACTAGCACCACCCACAAGGGCTGAAAATGCAATATCGGTAATAATCCCAATACCAATATTAAATCCACCATTAAGTATTGAAAATACAATAAATGTGACAATCGAATAAATAGCACCAGTAATCAAACCTTTAATTAATAAACTTTCACTTGATGATTTGCTTAAAATAACCACCGCAATAAACACACTGATAATTTTAATAATTTGGTCCACTAGTGATATTGTACTCGAATTTAGGTCAACAAATTTTAACACAAACGCAAATAACAAAACCAGTAAAATTGATACAACCACACCTATCAAACTTGCCTTTACAATATTAACAATACTTGTAAGGTTTATTTTTTTTAATTTTTCTTTCATATTTACCACCTTTCTAAAACATCTAATTGTTTTTATGCTACACTATATAAATATTAAAAAAAAGACTAAAATATTAGTCCTTTTAATAAATTTTTTAAATTATTTTGTAGATTATTCTTCTACATCTTCATCTTCAGATTCAATTGTTGCATATTTAGGTTCGTTTTTATCAAAAACATAATACACAGCATTAGCGTGAACCTTAACAAAACCAAAGTTAGTTTCAGTACCAGACTTGATAACGAAATATTTGTGTTCGCCTTCAGTTACAACTTCAGCAATTTCGCCAACAACGCCTGTATCGGTCATAACTTTGTCACCAACCTTAACACCTTCACGAAGGTCTTGTAGTTGAGTGTTAAATTTACGACACTTCATATAGCCCATAG
>JAZSRW010000108.1:0-2546 GCA_045538675.1 Candidatus Onthoplasma sp.
ATGATTTTATTAATACATATTTAAACTCATCATTAATATCCATATTATATTTTTTTATCAACTCTTCATTAAACTTAATTTCGTTAGTTGTATAACCCAATTTTTCGCATAATATTTTTATTGAAAAATGATTTTCCATAATATGCATACTTACTTGAGATTTATACTCTTTTGCCAATTCTTCCACAGATTGAATTAATTTAGTTCCAATACCGTGATTGCGAAAATTAACATCTACTACAATTGCTCTAATTCCCACATCATATTTTGCACCCGACCTATCAACAAGTACAAATCCCACAACTTGATTATCAATTTGAGCAACGTATGTTATATAATTTTTATTAAGCAATTTTTCTTCCAACAAATCAGCAGGATATTCACCAAAAATTTTTTGCGACAACTCTAAAATTGTTTTAATATCATACACTTCTGCTTCGCGAATTACTATATCCGCCTTATCAATCTTGTCGTTTTCGGCTTGTGATAATTGATAATACACGGGCGTTAAATCATAACATTTTGAATTTAAAAAAGTTTCAACAAAAGCGTAATTATCAAATTTAACAATTTCACCTAATTCAAAGTTGTGAGAATTTGAAAACATTGCCACTTTTTTATTTATAGTAATATCACGTAATTCATCAACAGTTAGATTGCGTTCATAAATATTTAATTTAGCATTTTCAAACTTTCCAACAAAATAACTATTCAAACTTCCTTCAATAGCAACAACGCCGTAATCGCCTTGCTTTTGTGCAATATTATATAATAAATCAAGATTATTGATTGCTCTAACTGGCTTTTTAGTAACATCTTTAAAAGCCTTGATTGTTGCAATACCTACACGCAGTCCGGTAAACGAACCAGGTCCAACTACAACACCAAATTCATCAATATCACTTAATTTAACATCTGCTTGATTTAGCACTTCTTGCAGTTTAGGCAAAAGCACTTCGTTGTGCTTTTTTACTTGACTTTCGTTGCAAGCAAAGATAGTGCCATTTTTACTTAGCACAATGACAAGTTCTTCATTTGCAGTATTAACCAATAAATAATTCATACTATTTCCTTTATTTAATAATTTCAAATACCCTATCTTCGCCTTGTAAGGTTATATTAACATTAATACAATTTTGTGGCAACAATTCTTTAATATTTTGACTCCATTCAATAAATGTAATGCCTTCGCCACTTGAAATAACTTCATCAAAACCACATTCTATTGCCTCTGCGGTATTAATTCGGTATGCGTCAAAATGGTTAAGGGTTATACCATTTGCTTCATAAGTTTTAAGCACCGCAAATGTTGGACTATTAACCACTGCCGTCACACCTAAATGCTTAAATACAAATTGTGTAAATGTAGTTTTACCAGCACCTAAATCACCACTTAACAAAACCACATTACCTGTTTGTAATGTATCTGCAAATTGTTCGGCAAGTTGTTTAGTTTGTTGTAAATCTTTTACTATATATTTCATAAATATTATTTTAATTTAATTTAATATAATTGTCAATAGTTTAATCAATTTTATACGTATTCGCCAGTTTTAAAGTTTAAATATCTATGTTTTGTCAATAATATTTGTATGTCAAAATTTAAAATTGTAAATATTGTTGATATTATTTTTATATCAATAGCCGTATTACTAATAATCTTTGCTTGGGTGCAGTTCTTTATTAAAAATCTTATATTATCATTAATTATAAGTGCTATACTTGCGACTTGCACAATCTTACTAATGCGTTGGCTAAAATCACGCAAATATAATACTATTCAATCCAAAATAATCAAAAATGATAATTTTAATAAATTTAGATTAAGCATACTAACTATACCTATTAGCAAAATTTCAACCATGGTTAAAACCCTAATCCCAAAGGAATATAATCCACATATAACTAAAGGCGATATTAATTTTGTTAAAAATGATATGTCTAACACTTTTACTTTTTGTTTTAGTAATTTAAGTGAAGATAAATTGCTAGAATTAATCAAAACAAAATCTACCACAAATTTAACAATATTCTGCAATACATTTGATGAAAAATTTACGTATATAACCAAAGCATTTAAAAACAGGACTATTAATATTATAACCCTTGAACAACTATTTGATATATTTAATGATAATAATATTGAAATAGATACATCAAATATAAATTTAACTAACACCAAAACAACCTTTAAGCAAATGCTTAAAAAGAGTATATCACGCAACAAGTCTAAAGGATACTTTATTAGCGGATTAGTTTTGCTATTTACCAGCATTATTATACCTTTTAGATTGTATTATGTAATATTTAGTTCCATACTATTTGCATTAAGCCTAATATGTCGATTTAAACCCACACCAAAAATAAACAAATCAATATTTAATTAAACGTATTAAAAAATCCTAGAATAATCTAGGATTTTTACATTGGTATATTGCACACGATATTTTGAAACAAATCAATTGCTGGCATACATACTATCCACTCCATTAGAGCTACCTTAAAGCACATAGTATTCCCACTTAATGCTGCTGTATTCCTACCCT
>JAZSRW010000029.1:0-3050 GCA_045538675.1 Candidatus Onthoplasma sp.
ATTTTAATTTAAGGAGATATTTATGAATAAACCTATAGTAGCAGTAGTAGGTAAACCAAATGTTGGTAAAAGCACATTTTTCAATCGTGTTGTAGGTCGCAGGATTAGTATAGTGGAAGATACTCCAGGTGTTACTAGGGACCGAATTTTTGCTGACGCTACTTGGTGCGGATATGCATTTACTTTGGTGGATACTGGTGGCTTGGATTTTGAAGCCAAGGATGAAATTAATGCTAATATTTTAGAGCAAGCACAACTTGCAATTGACGTTGCTGATGTAATTGTGTTTTTTGTAGATGGTAAGGCAGGTATGACTGCTCAAGATATTGAAGTGGCAAACTTTTTGCGTAAATCCAAAGCACCTAAAGTGTTGGCGGTAAATAAACTTGATAATAACGAAGTGGAAAAGACTTATGATTTTTACAATCTTGGACTAGGCGAGCCTTATGGTGTATCGTGCGAGCATGGTATGGGTGTTGGCGATTTGCTTGATGCAATCGTAGGACATATCAAACAAATTCCTGAAAGTGAGGCAAACAAAGGTCTTAAACTTGCAATCGTAGGTAAACCTAATGCGGGTAAAAGCACGCTAACTAATTATCTTGTGGGCGAAAAGCGTGTGGCAGTAAGTAGTATTGCAGGAACTACTCGTGACGCTATTGAAGTTCCGTTTAGATACAATAACGAAGATTATATTATTATTGATACGGCGGGCTTACGTAAGAAAAGTAAAATTGAACCATCTAGTATCGAACGATATAGTGTAGTGCGTAGTCTTGATGCTATTGGTAGATGTGATGTGGCAATACTTGTGATTGACGCAGAACAAGGTATTACCGAACAAGATGTAAAGATTGCAGGTCTTATTCACGAGCAAGGCAAACCTAGTGTAATTGTTATTAATAAATGGGATTTGATTGATAAGCAAACTGGAACGTTAGAGGCATTTAAAAAGCAAATGGAAGTAGACCTTGCATTTATGAAATATTTTGTACCTGTGTTTATTTCTTGTAAAGAACATAGGCGTACAGGCAAAGTTATGGAAACGGTTGAAAAGGTATATGCTAACTCAAAACGTGAAATTACAATGGGATTATTTAATAATGTATTAGTTAATGCAATAGGTGTCACTCAACCACCAGTTAAAAATGGTAGACGTATCAAAATTACTCATGGTAAACAAAGTGGCACTTGTCCACCAACATTTGATATATATTGTAATGACGCGTCACTGATTGAAAATTCATATATTAAGTATCTTGAAAATTCATTTAGACGTGCGTGGGACTTTAGCGGAACACCGATTAAAATTCAATTCAAGTCTCGTAATGATGAATAATTATAAAACGCTTACATTTTTTTGTAGGCGTTTTTTTGTTGCAATACATTAAATTTGGCAAAAACAGCATATAAATTTAATGAGTTGGTTAAAATCGCTTGCTTAAAAATTAAATTTTGGTTATTATGGTTGTTATAAAGGAATTTTATGAAAGTTTTATATTTAATTATTTTAGCAGTATGTAGTTATTTGTTTGGCAATATCAACTTTGCCAAGATTATATCAAAGTGTAAAAAGGATGATATTACCAAGCATGGTAGTGGAAATCCTGGTACACTTAATATGTTGCGAACCTACGGCTTTAAGTGGGCTATATTTAATATGGCACTTGAAATCTGTAAAGGTGTAATTCCTACACTTGTTGCTAAACTTGTGTTTAAAGATATGGGTATTAGTCAAATTGCGGTATATTTAGCGGGTGCGTCAGTGATAATGGGACATATTTATCCAGTATTTAGCAAGTTTAAGGGCGGTAAAGGTGTTGCAGCGTTTGCGGGCTTTAGTTTTGTTGCTCTTCCTTGGTGGATTGCGTTGATTATACTAGTTGTATGCTTTACTTTCGTTGTTATTACTAGCATTGGCTCAATAGGTACACTTGGTTTTGTGTTGATTTCAGCGGTTATTCAATTAATTCGCATTAATCCAGCAAATTATGGTTGGTTGTGTTATCTTGCACTTGCATTTGTAGTAACACTTATTATGTATGTGCATCGTGGCAATATTAAACGTCTATTCCAAGGTAAAGAAAATCCTACTAACATTCGTGCAGCGTTTAAAAAGGACTTTAAACTAGGCAAAAAGGACGATAGCGTTGAAGTGCTAAAAGAAGCCCCAGTTGAAGAAGTTAAATCTAGTGAAACTGCAGAAGTTAAAGATGTTAAAATTATGAGTGTTGAAAAACAAGAAAACACTTCAAATGAAGAAAATTAAATAAGAAACTTGACAAACAAAAAATAAAGCAATTGATTTTGCTTTATTTTTTAATGCTAATTTTCTAAACCTAAAAGATAGTCAGTTGTTACACAAAATATTTTAGATAGTTTTGCAAGTTGTTCTAAATTGCATTCTCGTTGACCTAATTCCCAATAACTAATAGTGCGTACATTAACAAAAATTAAATCTGCCAACTCTTGTCTTGACAAATTTTTTTCAAGTCGTAATTCTTTCAATATTTCAGCAAACTTTATCATTTTATAAAATTTTAGAACAAAATGTTCAAAAATGCTTGACTTGGAACATTTTGTTCCGTATAATTATAGTATGTAACAAAAGGAGAAAATCATGAAAAAAGGTAAAATATTTAAAACCCTTGCAGTTGTAGGTGCTTGCATGTGTGCACCATTTGTATTATCAGGTTGCGAGAGAGAAGTAGAAAGTAAGGTTTCTTTTAGAGTAGAAGATGGTTATATCCAAGTAACCGAAGATGGAACAAATTGGAAAAATTTAGTTGATATTGATGATTTAAAAGGTGAACCAGGACAAGATGGTGTTGGCGTTGATGGTAAACAAGTTCAATTCCAAGCAACTAAAACACATATTCAATGGAGATATATTGGTGACGCAACTTGGAAAGATTTAGTTTCTTTTGTGGATTTGGAACAGAAAGAAGATGAAGTAGATGTCGAGGCATTAAATCAAAGAGGATTTACATTGTTTAAGTCTAAATTAAATGATATGAAATCAAAATCGTCATATAAATTAACATATGATT
>JAZSRW010000106.1:0-4330 GCA_045538675.1 Candidatus Onthoplasma sp.
GGGGGTTCGATTCCCTTCACTAGCTCCATATGAAATTTCCGCAAATTACTTGCGGTTTTTTATTATAATTAATAGTATTTTACGAATAGATGCAAGCATAAAAAATATATAATAAAGTAAAGGATGAAGATATATAAATATAATTAATTAAATTTTGTAAAATTTGTTGACATTGTAATTAAAGTAGGGTATAATATTTATATATGAAGAAATGTTGCTGTAACTTAAAAGTTTAATTGTACAAGATTTTGTACACGTTTTTGAGTGGTGCAATCAAGATTTAAATATTATTAGGTCAAGAGAAACACAACTCTTGACCTTTTTGTTTTAATACAGCATAATATTTAAAACAAAATTTAAAACAAAATCATATATAATAAGGAGAAAGATATGAGATTTTATAATAGTTTAACAAGTAAAATTGAAGAATTTAAACCAGTTCAAGAAGGTGTGGTTAAAATGTATACTTGTGGACCAACAGTATACCATTTTGCACACATTGGTAATCTTCGTAGTTATATTATGGAAGATGTGTTGGAAAAGGCACTTCGTTTTGTAGGTTACAATGTAGTTAGATGTATGAATATCACAGACGTAGGACATTTAACAGGCGATAGTGATGAAGGCGAAGATAAAATGTTGCTTGGTGCTAAACGTGAAAACAAGACAGTATTAGATATTGCAAAGTTTTATACTGATAAATTTAAGCAAGATTGTGCTGATTTAAACATTAAATGGCCTGAAATTGTAGTCCCTGCTACTAGTTGTATTGATGAATATATAAATATGATAGAAGTATTGCTAGATAAGGGTTATGCATATCAATCAAACGGCAATGTGTATTTTGATGTAAGCAAATTAGACAACTATTATACATTAACCAATCATAAAGCAGACGATATGCTTGTAGGTGTGCGTGATGGCGTTGAATTAGATGATGGTAAACGTAATCAAGCGGACTTTGCATTGTGGTTTACTAAATCAAAATTTGCTGACCAAGAACTTAAATGGGATAGTCCTTGGGGAGTAGGTTACCCAGGTTGGCACATTGAATGTAGCGGTATTTCTTGTAAATATTTAGGTGAATATCTAGATATACATTGTGGTGGGGTTGATAATAAATTTCCACACCATACCAACGAAATTGCTCAAAGTGAGGCATATTTAGGTCATAAATGGTGTAATTACTGGTTCCACGTTGAGCATCTAAATGGCGAAAACGGCAAGATGAGTAAAAGCGAAGGCGGATTTGTAACAGTAGATAGTTTAAAGGAAAAAGGCTACAATCCATTAGTTTACAGATTTTTCTGCTTAATGTCACACTATGCTAAACCCCTTGTGTTTAGTTTTGATCGTCTTGATGGTGCAAAATCTGCTTATGATAAACTAAAAGAAAAAGTCTTGTCATTAAAATCAGAAGCAAAGAAAATCTTAAATAAATCAGATGAAGAACTAGATAAGTTTATTATAGATAATCAAGAACGTGTATTATATAATGCGTGTGAAGGATATTATTTTAGATTTAAAGATGCATTGGAAGATAATTTAAATACTTCAATGTGCTTAACTATTATGTATGATATGTTGAAAGCGGAAATTAATCCGTACGAAAAGTTGATTACATTATATGCATTAGACCAAGTTTTAGGATTGGATTTGTTAAAAGATGAAAAAGTAGAAGATGATATTCCGCAAGAAATTAAGGATATGGCAGAAACTCGTTGGAATGCTAAACTTGAAAAAAATTGGGCTGTTGCTGATGAAATGCGAAATAAGTTAACGGCTTTAGGTTATCAAATATTAGATAGTAAAGATGGCTATCAAATTAAAAGAATATAACCATATACCGAGTATGTCGTTTATATAATATACTATATTTAGAAAAGCAGATTATTGTATTATAGTCTGTTTTTTTATTATGTTTATAAAAATTGGATATTGACAAAATCAAATATGTAACGTATAATATAAATAATGGAGAAAAATATGAGAGATAGATTAATAGAAAATATGATAGATAAACATTCATCATTAAAAGAAGAAAAATTTAATGTTGGAGATATTTATATTGGATTTATAGCACGAAAATCCGTATCTAAAAATGGCGAGTTAGGGTTGTCTCAAATTATAGAACTAGACTTGCATATATTTAAACTTGTTGAAATGGAATATTTTAAAGATATTGAGAATAACCAATATTATCCACTAATTCATTTAGGAGAAACTATAAATAACGATAACTATTATATTCCAGAATATTGGTTAAATAAATGTACAGGAGAATTTCAATCCTATTTGGAAACAAATGATATAGATGAAAATTTAACAATACAAGAAATAAAAAATATTGTAGACATATTGCAACAAAAGAATGATAAAATCATTTTTTAGTATTGACAAGCCATATCTTTTAGGTTATACTCTAAATCCCTAACGGGAAAAACTAAAAAAGGAGATATTATGTATAAAAGATTGATAGAACAGGTAGTTGAACAAAAAGCAGAAGAGGCCAAATTAGAACGTCAACAAAAATCAAGACAAAATATGATATCTAATGCAAAATATAAGGTAGATGATATATATGTAGGTTATATTGCTAGGCAAATAACTAAAAATCAAAATAATGGTAAGACCAAAAAGATACAAATGATTGATGATAGATTAATTGTATTTAAATATATTTCATCTAATTGTATGCAAGATATTGAAACGCTAAAAAAATATCCATTGTTTATTGAGGGTACAAAACCTAATGATGACAGATTATATATTTCTGAAAGATATTTAGATAAATTAACTACTGAATATGTTGATATTTTGGCTGAAACAGATGTAAAAAAAGACACATTGCTTACTTCTCAACAATTAAGAAAAATTATAGCAAAACAACAAATAGATAATGTAATTTGCTTTTAAGTGGCACTAAATACTAGACAAAACAGAAAAAATAGTGTATTATATATCCATAATTAAACCAAAGAGGAGCATTATGACAACTTTAATTAGACATATGTTAAATCATTTTAAATATACTGAAGCATCAAATGAGGTTGATACTTGGAAAAATTTAACACAAGAAGAATTAAAGGATGTTCTATATGTGTTGCATTCTGTTAGAGTGTGTCAATTGGCACGTGTTAGCCATCGAAAGAAAAAAACATTGTCAGCAGAGGATTTAGCAAAACGAATTGTGAAAAAAGATGTTCTTATGATTAGTGTAGGCTGTGACTGGTTTATGGATATTGAAACTGGTGAGCATTATGAATTAGGCAAGCTATTTGGCGAAGATTTGCAAAAACCTACTAATAAACTTTATGTAGTTAGTGAAAGTCCTTTGTATTATGAATGTTATGATGTAATACAAAGCAAACATCTTGACCCTAATAGCAAATTTACTGCACGTCAATTAAGAAGAATTTATAATGAATATTTTGCTGAGCGTTGTAGACAGTTTTTTGATGGGAAGTTGCAATAATTTAAAATTCGACTTAAAGAGTAAGTTTTTAGACAAGACTTGCTCTTTTTTTTATGCTAAATTATGTTAAAATTATTTGCATAGGAGGGGTAAATATGCAAATAAAAACAAAGGTACACAATAATTCATTATATGTTTTGCTAATAGGTGAACTTGATGAGGCTAATGCACCCTATGTGCGTAAGTCTTTAGACCAAGCAATAGAGTATGAAAAACGTTATAATAAGGTAATTATTGACCTTTCACAACTTGAATTTATGGATAGTACTGGTATTGGAGTAATGTTAGGTAGATACAAAAAGTTACAAAGTCGAAATATTCCAATATATATTATAAATCCATCAAGGCAAGCCGAAAAGATTTTTAAAATGGCAGGACTTTACGATATTATGCCAAAGATATCTTAAAAACAATAACATCAAAGTCGTACAAATCAAAGGATTAAGGTGGCGGATTTGCCAAAATAAAAAAGGAGATTGTATGAAAAATCAAATAGAAATAAAATTTAAATCATTACCAGAAAATGAAGCGTTTGCTAGAACGTGTGTATCGGCGTTTTGCCTTCAATTAAACCCTACATTAGACGAAATAGGAGATATCAAAACTGCTGTTAGCGAAGCGGTTACAAATTGCGTTGTGCATGCTTATCCTAATAAAACTGGCGATATTATAATGCAACTTAGTCGAGAACAAGACAAAATACATATTGCTATTAAAGATACGGGAGTAGGTATTGAAAATATTGAAGAGGCTCTAACCCCGTTTTATACTACAAAGCCAAATGAAGAACGAAGTGGTATGGGATTTACTGTTATGGATAGTTTTATGGATAGTTTGGTGGTAAAACATAATGGC
>JAZSRW010000148.1:0-5931 GCA_045538675.1 Candidatus Onthoplasma sp.
GTTTTGGCCGTATTGGTCGTGTAATTTTGCGTGCAGCATTAGAGCGTAACGACATTGATGTAGTGGGCGTAAACGACCCATTTATCACACCTGAATACGCTTGTTATTTGTTTAACTTTGACACTGTTCACGGCAGGGCCAAACAAACTATGACTTGTAAAGACAATCAACTTATTGTTGGCAATATGAAAATTATGTTCCACGCTGAATACGAACCAGAAAATATTGCTTGGAAAAAATGTGGTGCTGAATACATTGTGGAAGCCACTGGTAAATTTACAAAATACGCTGACGCTAAACGCCATTTGGTTGGCGGTGCTAAAAAGGTCGTAGTTAGTGCACCAGGTAAGGAAATGCCTATGTTTGTGTATGGTGTAAACCACACCGAATATGAGCCAACTATGGACGTGGTTAGTGATGCAAGTTGTACAACCAACTGCTTTGCCCCACTTGTAAAAATGATTGATGACGCTTTTGGCGTTGAAGAAGGTTTAATGAGTACAATCCACTCAACTACTGCTACTCAACTAACAGTTGACGGTGTATCTAAAAAGGATTGGCGTGGCGGACGTGCTGCTAGTAGCAATATTATCCCTAGTTCAACTGGTGCAGCCAAGGCTGTTGGCGAAGTTATACCTACACTTAAAGGCAAACTTACAGGTATGAGTTTCCGTGTACCTACAATCAATGTTAGCGTAGTAGACTTTACTGTAAAATTAAAAAAGAAAACTACTTACGAAGAAATTTGTGCCGAAATTAGACGTCGTGCAAACACTGATATGAAAGGTATTGTAGATATTTGTGACCAACCACTAGTTAGTAGCGATTTCGTTGGCAATCCTCATACTTGTATATTTGACGAAAAAGCAGGCATTATGCTTAGTCCTAAATTTGTAAAACTTGTAGCGTGGTATGACAACGAATATGGTTATAGTAGCAAATTACTTGACTTAATTACTGTTATGTACGCTAAGGATAATACAAAAATTGTAAAAGCAAAAACCTCATCAGCAAAAAAAGTTGCAGATAAGAAACCTGTAAAAACTACTAAAAAGACAGCAAAAGCAGTTAAAACTTCAACAAAGAAAAAATAAACAATACATTAAAAAATGGAACTAACAAGTTCCATTTTATTTTTTATACCTTATATCAAAATCGTCTTTAATAATCATTATTATCCAGTTTATTATGGTTGCCAGTATTAATGCAACTATTAAAAAATATGTCCAAAACGGCAATGTTAAAAATTTTTCAATAACAACATAGCAAATCAATATTATGCATAATACTATTGGATTATACAATTGAAATCTGTTAAATTTAGGCTTGTTGTAATATGTTTTTTTATCCTTATCCGATATTTCCAAACTTAACGAATTAGGTATAGCAAATACGTGGTTTTTAAAATTTGTTTCCGAAAATACTTGCATTATTTCCTTACTAAAATACTGAAATTTAGTACTAGCATAAGCATCTTCAAAATCAAATAACAACTTAACCAACTTTTGATAAAACCATAGTTTTATTTTAGTCCAAAAACTAAATCTCTTTTTTACATACACAGTGCTAGGATTAAATGCGATAAGTTCTCTAACATAATCCAAAATCTCTTTAGTCAGTTTAACGCTAGAATGATACAATAATGCTGATTGGGCTTGATATTTATCATCTTTTAAATAATTATCAATAGTTTCATTAATATTATTGTTGTAAATAGCTTGTATGTTTGTTAAAATGTTTTTATTTTGCATAACTTTTGTTACATATTTAGCATTAACAAAAAATTTTATATCCGCCCCAGTTGCTTCCAACAAGGATATTTTTCTATTTAAATCTTCAATACTATCTATAACAAATAATATTTCCATTTTTATCCCCCATTACATAATATAAACTATGAGAAGTAAATTTTAAAACAAGTTTAAAATTTTAAATTGTTGACACAATTTGCTCAAGAATTCTCGCTTCTCAAGTATGAATAACCATCAGTTGCTATCAAATGTCACTACGTGTCGCTTGATGACAACTTCCGATAATATAGTTATTACCTACATAATCCATAGCCTTTCGATAGTCTTTAGTCGTTTTAAAACTATCTCTAGGAATAATTACAGCCGATACCCTGTCAAAATACACCATAACAAAGTCATCTTTGCTAGACACTTTTTTAATGGCACTATATTCAAAATTAACTTTGTTTAAAACTTTTTCACCAAGTTTTATAGTCATCAACATTTTGTCTTCAGCAAATTTAATATTTACCTTTTGCCCTATCAACACTTCGTTAGACCTATTAATCGAACGATTGTTAATCCACAAACTAACTGCAAGGCTGACATTTAACACAATGCCCGAAATACCTAGTAAAGTGTTTCCTGTAATAAACATTGCAATAGCACTTATTAAGATTAATATCATAGCGATTTCTATGATAATATTATATTTTTTCATACTTTCGCTGTTAACTTTATTAATCAACTTTTCAGTATACTCAAAATTGCATTCAATCATAATTTCCCCCTTATATTTATATTTTAACATTATCATTAATTAAATGCAACTAAATTAAATAAAAAATAAAAGTTTGCAACATTTTACTTTTTATAAAAACTTAGAAAAACCCTTTCCTCAATTATTCATTCTTCATTTTTCATTAATCATTAAAAAAAATGACACATTTGATTGTGTCATTTTTGTAATATTATCTCTTACTAAATTGTGGAGCCTTACGAGCTTTCTTCAAACCGTATTTCTTACGTTCCTTCTTACGAGCATCACGAGTAACAAAACCAGCCTTCTTAAGTTCAGCACGAAGTTCAGGTTTGAATTCGATTAATGCCTTTGTAATACCATGACGTAAAGCACCTGCTTGACCAGCAACGCCACCACCATAGATATTAGCACGGATATCAACACTGTTGATTAAATCAGTTAAAACTAGAGGTTGTTTAGCATCACCGATTAATGATTCGATAATAAAGTATTCCTTAATATCCTTACCATTAACTTCGATTTTACCAGTACCTACAGTTAAACGTACACGAGCAACAGAAGTTTTACGCTTACCAGTACCTAAAAATTCTTGAACAGCAGATTTAACTGCTTTCTTAGTAGTCTTTTTAGCAGGAGTTTTCTTTTCAGCAACTACTTCTTCAGTTGCCTCTGCCTTTTTAGTTGTTCTCTTTGTAGTTTTCTTTTCAGCAGTTGCTTCAGTTGTTTCAGCCTTTTTAGCACGAGTGCGTTTTGGTTTTTCAGCAACTTCAACTGTTTCTACTACTTCCTTAACTTCTTCAGCCATTAGTTATTACCTCCTATCTTATATTCAACTGGTTGTTGAGCTTGCATATTGTGGTCACCCTTGAAGATGTGACAATGTGTAAGCATTGTACGACCTAATGCGTTTTTAGGAAGCATTCCCTTAACAGCACGCATTAAAGCAACATCAGATTTTTCTTCCATCATTTTGCTATATTGAGTTAACTTCAAACCACTAGTATAACCAGAATAACGTTTGAAGTATTTTTGTTCCAACTTCTTACCAGTAAGAACCAATTTATCGCTATTAATTACGATAACATAATCACCACAATCTACGTGTGGAGTAAATGTAGTCTTGTTCTTGCCACGCAAAATCTTTGCAACTTCAGCAGCACATCTACCTAAAGCAAGACCAGACGCATCTATAACATACCACTTCTTTTCAACAGTGGCAGGCTTAGCCATATATGTGTTCATTATAATTTTTCCTCCAAAATATTCTACTATCCCTTGCACCTAGGGCTAGTGTGGATTAGCGGTGCAATCTTCTAGTACTGATTAATTATACATAATTAAAACTTAATTGTCAATAGTTTTTTAAAAATTTTTATTATAAATAATAATTTGTGTGTGCACTATTAAAAAATAAGGCAGTTCGCCTTATTTGGTTTGATTTTGCATGTCTTGATATTTTTTAACACCCATTTCAGCCAATATTTTAATGGTATTTTCGTTATAACTTTTTTCATAGTTATGCATAAACTTATCAAGTTCATCATTTCGGTAAGTTATGTACTCTTCAGCATACTTTTCCCCACAAACCTTGTACATAAACTTAATCCACTGCATCTTTGTATGGTGTGAAAGTGATTGTCCCATAGACGCATGAATATCAAAATCTGTTATTCTTATAACGTCCGAATAACCATAGCCTTTTGTAGATTTAATATGAAAAAGCATTACGCCATCATAACTTTTTCCATTTGTTTCAAATCTACTTTTATCAAACCCAAGAATATAACTCAATCCTTCTATAAGCAATTCGGGTTTTTCTTTCCATAATTTTTCAATAAACATTATATTATCCTTTTACTTTGTTTGACCTTGAATATCTTCAATATCTATATCCAATTCATTTAATATATTTTCAGTTTGATGATTAAAACGTTTTTTATATTCTTTCATTTCTTTAGCAAACATATTATCTCTGTACACCAAAAATCCTTGCATATATTCTTTAGCATACATTGCATACATTACTCTCATCCATTTAGTATCTTCGTGAAAGCCTTTTACAGCCTTTGTCTCTCTCCAAATAAATTCGTAGTCGCTAACCCATACATACGTTTTATTTTCGCCATCAAATCTAGTTATACTAAATCTTAAATAATTTCCTTCACAACACTCAAAGTTAAAATCTCCCATAAACTTATCGTCAAACATCATAATTGTTTTAATAATTTTTTCTGCTAATTTAGGATTGTTTAACCATAGTTCATTAATAAATTGATTTTGTTTGTACATATCCCATTTTCTCCTTATATGTATTTTTATTTTGTTTGATTTTGTTCATCTTTATATTTTGTCAAGCCTAATCCTACTAAAATCTCTTTAGTATCATTGTTATAATCATTTTTGTATTCTTCTATAAATTTATCAAGTTTTTTATTTCTATATGCAATAAAGTGATATAAATACTTTTCGCCAAATACACTTTTCATAAATTTTATCCATTCTATATTATATTTACTATTTGGTCTGCAATCATATACTTGAAAATCACTAATAATGATGCTAAATGAGTGGTGTCCATATTTTTCAAATATCAAAGCACCATTACTTATTCCTACAAATTTAAGACTATCACCTCTATATTCCCTAATATCCCAAATCTTTTTAATTGCATTTATAGTTTGTTCAGGATATTTCTCCCACAAATCTTCAATAAACATAATTTACTCCTTTTAAATTATTTTGTTTTGCTTGGAAGTGGAAGATATTCAAAACCTATTTCTTCCAATACTCTTTGAGTTTTGTTGCCAAAATCTTGATTATATTTAGCAATAAACTCATCATATTCGCTATTTCTTTTAGCAATATAATGATACACATATTTGTCGCCAAAAACAGATTTCATAAATTTCATCCACCTTATAGTAAGATTTTCAACATCTATAAATTTGGACCTAACACAAACGTCTATATTAAAATCACTTACTTTAATTAAATAAAAGCTTCCATTATTAATAAACTCTATTTTACCATTTTCATCAATTCTTTTAAACCCAAAAGTAGCATCATCATCTATCTCACAAATCTTTTTAATTGCCTTTTTAACTAACTCTGGATTTTCTTTCCATAATTTTTCAATAAACATATTTACCTCCACCAATTATTTAGTTTTACCATAATCAAAGCCAATCTTATCAAGAACTTGTTGGGTTTCATTATTGTACTTCTCTTCATACTTAGATATGTAGTTATCAAGCTTTTGATTTCTTTGAGATATGTATTTCATTACATATTTATCACCATAAATATCGTACATAGATTTCATCCAACTTATATTTTTGTTAATTATATTAGTATGCCTTACTGAACCATGATCTAAATATTCAGTACCTTCCATCATAAAATCATTTACATAAATGTTGCAATAACTAAACAAATGGG
>JAZSRW010000112.1:0-5341 GCA_045538675.1 Candidatus Onthoplasma sp.
GCAAAAAGAACAACATAAAAGACAACACAAAAAAGGAGATGCCTTTGGAAAAGGTGGAAGGGATTGCCTTTTCTACAAATGATAGTTTGAAAAGTGTTCAAGCAAGTAACAAACAAAGACAAGTTTTAACACAAGAACAAAGAAACGCAAAAAGACACTATAACACAAGGTTAAAAATAATTGAAAGCCCACTATCACAAGACGACAAAAAAGCCCTTTTAACTTATTTTAACTTTTTAAACTTTTCATTAAAAGACACAGACAAAGAAACAAAGGCAAGTTATAAAAACTTATGTTTGGAAATTATAAAAGCAAACATAACAACAAATAATAACTTGCAACAAGACACAAAAAAGTTTTTTGTTACACAAGAACAAAAGACAAGTTTTAACAATTTTATAAAATTGTTCTTTGGTTTTGAAATTGCTTGTTCTTTTAATGTTATCAAAAAAGCCGTTTTAAGTGGATACAAAAACAAACTTGTAAAAGAATAAAAAAGCCAAGTAAAAGCAAGTAAAAAAAATACTACCACAAAAAATTGTAGTAGTATTTTTTTATGCAACTTGCACAAAGTAAAAAAATACAATAAAAATATATTTTTAAAAAGCCAAGTAAAAACGATAACGATTAGCAACGATTTTTTAGTTCGCTAAAACGCTATTTTGCTGGGCTTTTTTTATTACAACTTAATATTAAAAACGATTACACAATGCTGTTGTGTAAATTTATCAAAACGATAAAGGGCTATCAATGTCAACGATAGCCCTATTTTATTATTTTAAAAGGAAACGATATATATGTATAATAATAAAGAATATAAAATAAACCTATACAACCTTGCTATCATTGCAAGACACGAACTAAAAATTAAAATTAACGAGATAAAATATAGACGAGACCAACTAGGTGAAGAAGAGCCAACAATATTTGGTATGTTGCAAATGCAAACATACGATACAATGTTAGACAATACAAAACTATTGTTAGATGAGTATGACAAAACTATTGACGAGATAGAAAACGAGTTATTTTATAACAATAATATTGTAAGCATTGCAAACGATATTATAAATGGGGGTAAATAGTTATGACAGACGAAGAAATAGAACTATTTATAAACTACACAGACGATGAAATTATAGATTTTTTGGAGGCGTAAGATATGGCACCTTGTATAATTGAGTATAGGGAACGATGGCAAAAGAGCATATTTGACCATATTGTCCACGATATACCAAAAGAGATAAGGGTTGAGAGTTTTTATCAAGTTGGAGGTCTGCTATATTGCCGACTTGATAGGTATAACATTAAAACGATAGATATTGACTTAATTGACAAAATAAGAGGAGTAAAAGAACGATGATAGTAAATTATGTAAAAGGTTATCAAATTAAAACTGACTTTAATTGTGCAACGAATTGTTACAAAACGAGTGTAGCAAACATCAAGCACGATGCAAGTCCAACGATAGTAAGCATATCATTTGACTTGAAAACGGCTAAAAACGAGCAAAGTAAATGGTGTAAACTTGCCAAAACGTTAAGAAATAACAACGAGTTAATTAAACTAGCACTTAATTTAAAACCAAGTTGCTTGTTTAGAGGGTAAGAGTGAGTAAAATGGCAAAAAAAGATAAAAGAGAACTTAACAATAGGCTCATAACAATAATAGAAACGTTTAAAAAGGAAGGTAGAGTAACAACAATAATAAACGATACACAAATGACCTTCCAAAGAATAAACGAGAACTATTTAGGCAAGACAATATTCTTATCAATGTTAAAAAAGACAACGATAGGAGCACCATATTGGAGTTATACATCATTTACACCAAAAGAAATGGTTAAGTTTTTACAAAAAGAGTTTGAAAACGAGTAAAAATGTTACAATGTTACAGAAGTTACAGCAATTTTATACCATTATTAAGATTTTAATTAAAAACGCAAATTAAATTATTTTCCGTGCGATGGTATTAAATTAGTGTAACAAGTGTAACAAGTGTAACACTAACGATAAAGGAGTAGTTATGGGTATAATTATATTAGAGTTTTATAACGAACTATTACAAAAAACAATGAAAGAGTATTTTTATAACCTTGATAGTGCTAGAATAACTGCTGAAAGGTTAAAGAAACGACCAAAGGTTAGAGATATACATATATATTCTTTAATTGACGGGCATAAGGAGGAGTTATGGTAAGGAAAATTAAGATACACGCAAGTATTACACTTGTTACAGAATGTGTGAACTTAATTGCCGTGTTAGAGTCTTTAGCGAACCTATTGCTAAACAATGGTAATACTGAAATGTGGAAAGAGTTGGGCGTTGACTTTGAAGACGTAGAGGAGGTTTTATGAAAGATATAAATATATATAAGATACACGATACAGATTTGGAAGAGTATAGTCAATACATTGTAACGAGTAAACCTTGTAAAGAGTTGATAAAAGAAGCAATTCTTGTATGGCAAGATGATGTATATTGTGAAGATTGGGACAATATTTTTGATTGCATAGAGACATTTTTAAGCCATGCACACATTGACTACAAGTGGGTAAAGTTTGACGATAATAATACGATAAACTTTTAAAAGGAGTAAATATGGAAAAATTTATAGGCGATAAATATAGTGCTAGAATAAGTGCTGAAAGGTTAAAGAAACGACCAAAGATTAAAGATATACATATATATTCTTTAATAAATGGACACAAGGAGGAGTTGTTTTAATGAGCAAATTGTTAAAAATTGGCAATTATAAAGTAAAAGACAATATCAAAGAATTTTTCTTTGACGGTTGCCACAAAATTTATTTAATTGAAGACAAAGCAGACAAAATAGATTTTTGCGACAATCACAATTATACAGAAGATGACATTTTTAGTATTGACGAACTAGAAGAAGTTTTTAATGATAGTTGTGGTTTGAGATTTGTTAGCACTTGCAAATTAAAAACAATAGTGCCACAAGGTAGAAACAAAGTAAAATTTACCTACGATGACCACATAAGTTATTCAAATGAAAATTCATTTTATTTTAGGGGGTGATTATCAAATAAAACGACACATATAAACTCATAGTAATTGCAAACAAATTTTAAAGACAAAGGGTAAAGTCTATAAAACTTAAAAGGAAAAGTATATTATGATTACATCAACAAACAAAATTTATGGATTTGAAAACGAGGGAGCATTAAGACATTGGTTAAGCGAGGTTACTTCATTAAGAGGTAAAACAATTAAAGGGTCAGCATTTGACAAACTTATTATGTTATTTAGAGCAAATAAAGAAACATTTAAGTTAAAACTTTTAAAAGATTACAAGATTAAATTTGAAAACATCAACGAACCACTTGACTATTTTATTAACGATACTTATGCAACAACACCAAGTTATTCACCAAGTGCAACATTAAGGTTGTATATTAAAAATAGAAAAGACACGGTTATTAAAAACTATGACAAGAATATTACAGAGATTAAAAATGCAGACGAGAACTATAAAAAGTTTTTAAAAGCACAAAAGACAATTAACGACTTTATTAGTGATAAAGACAATAAAGTTGACTTAATCTCAAAATTTGATGTGTTGTCAAAAGAAACAAAAGACAAACTCAACGAAGAAAAGGAAAAGAGAGACCTTGCTTTGGTTGAGATAGACAGGTTTAGTGCAGAAGTCAATGCAAGAATTTGCGACTCACAAGAGCCAAATGCAATTTTAAAAGCATATAATATTATTGACGATGCTGGTAAACTTGTTGACTAATTAACAATTAAATATTTTTTAAAAAATAAAGGGTTATCAATGTAGGTAGCCCTTTATTTTTCATTATTAAAAGGAGACATTATGTCAGTATATATTTGTAAAATATGTGGCAAAGAAAGAGGTCAATATGATTTTTACACTACCGATGGTGGCGAAAAAATGTGCTACGAGTGTTATAGAAAACTATTTTATACTTGTGGTTGCTGTTGCTATACATTTGATAGTAGGAAATTGCCAAAGAGTAAAAAGACTTTTGGGTTAAATCAGCCACTATGTCCTCAATGTGCAAAGTATATAGTTAGAAAATGCAGTTGTTGTGGACACGAAAATAATCATTTTGTAAAAGATGAAGATGGGCAAGAGTATTGTAGGACTTGCGTAGATAATGCAATACACGGATACCACCACAGTCAAAGTGCGTTTCCGTTCTTTGCAGGTAGGAGTGACGGGCGAAATTATAAGAGCAAACGAAATGCAAATGGCAGTAAGTATATAGGACTAGAATTAGAAATGGACCAAGATATTGAAAATGCAGACAATAATTATAGAATAACACTTATTAACGCAAAAAAGATGTTAAAGAACGAAGTGTATTTTGAGCAAGATTGCAGTTTAGGACACAATGGTGCTGAACTTATTATATATCCACACACGATACAAGCATTTTGTAATATGCCTTGGAGAGAAACATTAGAGTTTTTAGTTAAGAAAAAGTATAGAAGCCACAATAGTGGCAAGTGTGGTTTGCATATGCACATAAACAAAGCGTTCTTTGGTAAAACGAAAGCACAGCAAGTTGAGAATTGGGCTAAGATACTTGTGTTTTATGATTTGTTTTGGGACGACATAGTTAAGTTCTCAAGAAGGACAAACGACCAACTTAACCATTGGGCTAACAGACCATATTTAAGTTTAAATAACGAACAAAGGTTAGATAAAAAGAAAATGGAAGACAATGCAAAAAGAGTTGCAGGTGGGACTTGTGGACGATATAGTGCTGTCAACTTGAGAAGTGATAGTGCAGAGACGATAGAGTTTAGGGCTATGCGTGGAACACTTAATTACTCAACATTTATGGCAACCGTGGACTTTAACTTAAACATAGTGCAAAAGTCAACAGAGTTAAGTTGGGAACAGGTGTTTGATAGTGCTAATTGGTTAAAAGATATAACACAAAACACCAAAGATTATATGAAAAAGAGAAAGTGTTTCGGCTACACACAAGACGAGACACAAGATGAGGAGGTAGATAGTTAATGTGTATTATTGTAGTAAAGCCAAGTGGTAAAGATATGCCTAAAAGAAAAGTGCTAAAACATTGTTGGGAAAACAACGATGATGGAGCAGGTTATATGTTTCCTAATGGCAAAGAAGTAATAATTAAAAAAGGGTTTATGACTTTTGATAGGTTTTATTCTAACCTTATGCAAGATTATAAAAAGGCAACTGCGTTTACTCCGTTTGTATTGCATTTTAGAATATCTACACAAGGTGGAATATGTGAAGAGTGCACACACCCATTTCCATTATCAAAAGATATGGACGATTTGAGAAAAACAAATACAACTTGTCAAATAGG
>JAZSRW010000037.1:0-5613 GCA_045538675.1 Candidatus Onthoplasma sp.
AAAGATAAAATAAATTTACATCTATCACTGCTTTTTGCAAAATTCTTTCTCGGTACTACCCTATCAACTAATTCGCCTATTAATGGCGTTTTCTTTATTTGCTCCCTTTTATCCTCTTTTGCTTTTTTCTTTTTAAATTCAGTAGCAATATCTCTTTTTGTTAAAATTAAATCGCCATTATTTATAAACTCATCACATATTGTATTTAATTTTGTGTTAAAAATTGATTTAGCTGCTTTTCGCATATCAGCATGTGTAAATTCCATACTGTAAACTCCTTAGTTCTTTATATGCCTAATTATAACAAAAACACCCGCCAAATAGCAAGTGTTTATGTCAGTTATTAATTTTAATATTTGAAAATTAATTATTTTCAACCTCTGGGCGTAGCATAATATGAACATCTTTAAGTGCTTTTTCATCAACAATAGTTGGTGCATTAGTTAGTGGGTCACAAGCATTTTTGTTCATAGGGAACGCTATAACGTCGCGAATAAATTCGTTATGAGTAAGTAGCATCATTATGCGGTCAAAGCCTGCACCGCTACCAGCGTGAGGCGGTGCACCATAACTAAATGCGTTGTATAATGCTGGGAACTTATTTTCAACTACAGATTTATCATATCCTGCAAGTTTAAATAGTTCTACCATCATTTCAGGTTCGTGATTACGTACCGCACCTGACAAACTTTCGTAACCATTAATTACAAGGTCATATTGATATGCCTTAACACTTAATGGGTCTTTAGCAATTTCCTCGATTGATGCTTGTGGCATACTAAATGGATTATGGCTAAATTCAATCTTACCCTCATCATCAAGTTCATAGAATGGGAAGTCAACCACCCAACAGAATGCAAAAGCATTTTCATCAATCAAGCCTAATTTTTTACCTAATTCATTACGTAAAATGTTTGCAAATTTAGCCACACGTTCCTTAGTGTCCGCCACAAAGAAAATTGTATCGTTTGGTTCAAAGTGAAGTGCATTCATAAGGTCAATTTTGTTTTGCTCAGTCATAAACTTAGTGATACCAGTTTCAAACTCACTCTCTTGTGTTACGTGCACATACGCAAGACCTTTTGCCTCACGAGATTTTAAGAAATCAGTAAGTGAGTCATAAAATTTACGTCCCTTTTCGCCACAATTTGCTTTAATGGCCTTGATTGTAGCACCCTTAAATGCATTAAATTCGGTATCCTTAAATATTTCAGTAACATCAACAACCTTTAATGGATTACGTAAATCTGGTTTATCGCTACAATAATCACGCATAGCATCTTCATATTTAATACGTTTAAACGGTGTAATTACTTTTTGATCTGTAAACTTTTCAAATATTCCTTTAAATAAACCTTCCATCACACTAAAAACATCTTCTTGTGTTGCAAAAGCCATTTCCATATCTATTTGATAGAATTCAGTAGGGCTACGGTCAGCACGTGCATCTTCATCTCTAAAACATGGTGCAATTTGGAAATATTTATCAAGTCCACTAGTCATAAGCAATTGCTTAAATTGTTGTGGTGCTTGAGGTAAAGCATAAAACTTTCCTGGATTTAATCTACTTGGAACCAAAAAGTCTCTTGCACCCTCTGGGCTTGACGCTGTAAGAATAGGTGTTTGAACCTCAGTAAATCCAAGGTCATTAAAATATGTACGTACAAAATACATAAGGTCGCTACGCAACTTCAACATTTTTTGGTTATATTCGCTACGCAAATCCAAATATCTATACTTCAAACGCAAATCTTCGTTAACAGTGCTGCTAGTTTTGATTTCAAAAGGAAGTTCCTTATCACACTTGCCTAAAATATCAAAACTTTCAACCTCAATTTCGATATCGCCTGTTGGCATATTAGGGTTTTTACTAGAACGTTCAAGCACTTTACCGCTAACACTAATTACATCTTCCTTGTTTAAATTTGCCACTTTACTTTCATCAGCCACAAGTTGAGTAATTCCGTATTGGTCACGAAGTGTAATAAAAGTAATTCCGCCAAGTTTACGAATTGTATCAATCCAGCCAGCAAGTTTAATATTTTTTCCAACGTCAGATATACGTAAACTTCCACAATCAATATCTCTATAATTTTTAGTAATAATCATAATGTATCCTTTTAACTTTTTGTTCGCAATAATTATACACTACAACAAAAAAAATTGCAACAGTTTTTATATTTATAATGTTAAATTATTTGTAAAAAACGAAAAAGGACCTTACTCGGTCCCTTTTCTATAACAGTCAAACTGCTCACCTAAATCCTAATAATTTTTCTCATCAACTTGGAAGTATGATTGAGGATGAGAACAAACAGGACATTCCTTAGGTGCAGTTTTTCCAACGTGTTTATGTCCGCAATTTAAACATACCCAAACCACTGCAGTTTGTTTTGCAAATGCTTTTTTCTTTTTAACATTTTCAGCCAACGCCTTATAACGCTCTTCGTGTTCCTTTTCAATTTTAGCAACACCTTCAAACATCTTGGCAATATCAGTAAAGCCTTCCTTCTTTGCAGTTTTTGCAAATTCAGCGTACATTTCTGTCCACTCATAAGCTTCACCACTTGCTGCGTCTAAAAGGTTTGTAAGCGTATCACTTACACTACCGCCATTTAACAACTTATACCACATTTTAGCGTGTTCCTTTTCGTTGTTGGCAGTTTCCTCAAAAATGTTAGCAATTTGCACATAACCATCTTTCTTAGCCTTACTTGCAAAGAAAGTATACTTATTACGTGCTTGACTTTCGCCTGCAAAAGCAGTCATCAAATTTTGCTCAGTTTTGCTTCCCTTCAACTCCATTAAATATTCCTCCATAAGTTGATACTAACAATATAAAACAAAATTAAAAAAAAGGCAAATAATTTTAATACATTTTTTAAAAATATTTTAAAAAAATTTATAATTGCCTTGTTTTTAGTATTTAATTTGAATTTTTTAGTTAATTTATATTTTATAATTGTCTAACATCTATCTTATTTATATCACAATAATATTTTATAAATTCATCTTTGTTATTTTTAAAATATTCTGCTTGCTCTACCATTTTATCAAATTCTTTATCTTTAAAATACATTTTTGATATAGCATATCCGCCATATGCAAATTTGCGACAAATATGACTATATGCATCTTCAATATTTTGCTTCAAAGTTTGATTTGGTCTGTTTTTTAGTCCATACGTATACATTGTAGTCATCACATTATCAATATCAGTTCGTCTATCAGCGGTAGACACAATCTTACCATAAATACTACGAGGTTCGTGGTCACCACTAGCACGATGGTCTTGAATTGCTTCAAATATTATTTGTATTTCATCTTCGGTAAAATATTCGTATATATTTTTGTCTTCAACAAATATGTCTGCCGATACTATTTCGTGATTTTTAGCATCAATATGATGACCAATATCATGGAAACTCGCAATTGTATATACCATATCTAAATTGATGTCTTCTATTTGACTAGCAAATTCCAAACTACGCCTAACAACATATTTGATATGTTCAATACCATGTCCTTGCTCGTTTTTTTCATACACTGGCAAAACTTGATTTTCAATGTATTGTTTTAATTGTTTATTTATCATAAACACCACCTATTTTATTTCTTTTTAAATCTATCCTTTTTACGTATCAATGTCTTTTCACGTCCATTTGCACTTGGAGTATAATATACGCGGTCTTTCAAACTATCTGGCATATATTGTTGGTCAACATAACCGCCATAATCGTGTGGATATTTGTAAGGATTTGGATTATCAGTATCGTAATGATAATTTTTAAGATATTCAGGTATTTTATCATCAGCCGACATTGTAGCATCGGTATTTGCCTTGCCCATTGCTACATATACACTATTAGATTTTTCCGCCTCGCAGGCATAAATAATTGCATGGCTTAATGCAAGGTTACCCTCTGGCATACCTAAATTTTTAATAGCATAATGTGCCGATGTTGCAAGAAGTAACGCATTACTATCCGCCATACCAATATCTTCGCTACAATGTGCAATAAGTCTGCGTGCAATAAGCAAAGGGTCACAACCAGCATTTATAAGTCGTTGACTATAATAAAGGGCTGCTTCCGTATCGCTTCCACGAATACTCTTGCAAAAACAACTAAGCAAGTCATAATACATATTTTCATCAACACTGATTGCCTTTTGTTGAATGCATTGTTCCGCAACCTTTTCATCAATCACCAGTTTACCGTCTGCAAAACTAGTAGTCATCACAGCCAACTCTAACCCATTCATAGCATTACGCAAATCGCCCGAACTTGCATAAGCCAAATGATTTAATGCTTTTGGCGTAATCTCTACGTTTACACGTCCAAATCCACGTTCCTTATCGTTAATAGCATTTAATAACGCATCTTTAATATCATTAACGTCAAGAGGTAAAAATTTAAACACACGACAACGACTAACAATAGCAGGTGTCATACTAATATGCGGATTTTCAGTAGTAGAACCGATAAATGTAATATATCCTTTTTCCACCGCCTCAAGCACGCAGTCACTTTGAGCCTTGTTCCAACGATGACATTCGTCTAATATTAAAAATGTAGATTTACCATAAAGTTCAAAATTAGTTTTGGCTTCCTCAATAATTTTTTTAGCATCAGCCACCCCAGATGAAACAGCATTTAACTTCCTACACTCATTATGCATAGCATTAGCAACAATATATGCAAGTGTTGTTTTACCCACACCTGGTGGTCCGTAAAAAATACAACTGCCAAGCCTATTAATCTTGATAGCACGCCTAAGTAAAGTATCTTCACCAACAATATGTTTTTGTCCAACAAACTCATCAAGATTTCTAGGACGCATACGTTCAGCAAGTGGTGCATTTTTGTTATTTATATCAAATATATTCATACCTACATTATACCATATCTAATTGATTTTGAAAATAGTTTTTTACAAAGTTAATAAAAAAAAGAAAAATTGAATTATCAATCTTTCTAATCTTCTAAACCCAATAAATAATCTGTAGACACACCAAAAAACTTTGCAAATTTTACTACAGCCTCTGCATTTGGAATTCTATCAGCATTTTCCCATTGTTTGATACCTGACTGACTAACACCAACCATTTTAGCAAGTTCCATTTGGCTTAACTTATTTTCAATCCTTAAACTTTTTAATCTTTCTGCAAATATCTTCATATTAAATATTATATACAAATTAGTTCAAAAAAACTTGACAAAGTTCAAACGAACTTATATAATATATTTTAGTTCAAATGAACTTTATGGGAGTAAATATGAAACAATTAACACGAAATCGATTTAAATATGAAGAAATCATTAAATACCTTAAAGAAAATAATATGTCAAAAACTGAATTTTGTAAACTATGCAATATTTCAATGTACACTCTTAATCAACTGCTTAAAGGAAGTGTTAAGGTTAATGCATTTAAGTGTTTTCGAGTATCTGAAATCTTAAAAATTAATTTAATGGTGCTTGTAGTAGAAGTTGATTAATATTATAAATTTATTTTACATAATTTCAAATTTAATTGACAAAATAAAAATATAATCATATAATTTTAATATCAAATATTTTTTAAAGGGGAAATTATGAATAGAATTAAAAT
>JAZSRW010000143.1:0-2718 GCA_045538675.1 Candidatus Onthoplasma sp.
AAAATAAATATCCAAAAAGAAATTGTTGGAATTAAATTTAATAAAAATTTATTTTATAATAATTTAATTAAATTATATTCTAATAATCAAAAAATAATTAATATTAATATTCCTGTAATAAAATATAATCCTAATGTTACATACGAAAGTTTGAAGCAATACACATATAAGAGAAGTGAATTTAGTACAAGCATTGCAACTTCGAATAGTGGACGAAAATATAATATCCGCAAAGCATTAAATTCTATTAACGGAACAAAGTTAAGCAAAACTGAAAAGTTTAGTTTTAACAATTGTGTTGGTAGACGTACTGCGGATAGAGGATATAAAAATGCAAAAGTTATTTTAGATGGCGAATTTGTTGAAGGTATTGGTGGTGGCGTATGTCAAGTGTCTAGTACTTTATATAATGCAGTGTTGCTTGCAGGACTTAATGTAACCAGTTCGCAAAAACACAGTCAACGTGTGAGTTATGTAAAGGCGGGATTTGATGCTATGGTTAATTATGGTACATCTGACCTAACATTTGAGAATAATACCGAAGGTGATATATATATTTTATGCAAATATACTGATAGTTCTATAACCATTAGTATTTATGGTACCAGTTTAAAAAATGTTAGTTATAAACGTCAATACGAAATAGTTGACACAATACCGGCAGGCGAACAGCAAATTATATACGATACTGATGAAAGGTATGTTGACAAAGTGAAATATATTGATGAGAGTTTTGAGTTGAAAAAGGCTAGCGATGGATATACAATCAAATCATACTTAGTTAAAAGTATTGATGGAATTGAAGTTGATAAAAGGTTGTTGCGAACAGATAAATACAAACCGCAAAATAGCATAATTGTATACGGTGTTAAGCAACGGGAAGAAATTGGTGCAATATTTAATACGATATTTAATATAAGTAATTAGTGTTAATATGTAGAACTTTTTTGTGGAAAACTAATTAATTTGAACAGAATTATATTAAAATTGTGTATAAATCAATCAATTGTAGCAAGTTTCTGTGGAAAACATTGTGGATAAGTGGATAACTTTTATATAACAACAATATATAGTGTTGTTTTTGTTTCGATGTGTCAATGTGATGTGTAGTTATTGTTGTGGAACATCTGGAATGTCGTCGGTATCTAATTTTTCATCAGTTTCAACATAGTGATAATTGCGTTTAAATGTGTCGTAAACTTGGTCATAGATTATGCCAGTTTCGATTTGTTTGATGTTTTTATTTTCAGAACTGTAAATATGTTTAAGTTTAATGTCTTTTATAGTAACGACTTCTTCGATAATCATAATAATTCTCCTTTTAAAATCAATATTACTCTTCGCTAGTAATTTCTGTTAATATAGAGTAGTAAGTACCGTCTGTATCTGCCACTGTAATTGGATTTGTGTTAGATTTAGCATCGTCAGTAGATTTGTACCAAACGATCGAATAATTATCAATAGTTTGAGGCAGGCTATTCCCTGATAAAAACTCCCCATAACAACATACAGGATTGCCGTAAGATAAGAAATTTGTAGCATTTATATATTGGTCATATGAAGCGTAAGGCACCAATAATAAAGTTGAGTTTATATATGAAAATGAATTAGATTGGAATTTTGGAGGGTTTTCGCCTGTAAATTTAAGAAATTTTAAATTTGAGCAATAACTAAAAGCTGATGAAGTAACTGTAAATAATGAGTTTGCTGGTAAAATTAGTTCATTTAAATAAGAGCAACCACTAAATAGATAATTTGCAATAGCGGTGATATTGTCTCCTAATACAACTTTTTTTAAGTTAGTGTTATAGCCCAACGCATAAAGAGATGCACTTGTAAATCCACCATAAATATAGGCTTCGGTAATAAACACTCCGTTAAAGGCGTGAGAAGATACTTTAGTGCATGTTTCCGGTATTGTTAAAACTCCTGTAATTTTAGCATTGCAAAAGGCACGTTCCCCGATATATTCAATGTTTGGCGGTATTGTTAGATTGTTGCAATAAAATAAATCTGCAGATTGTCCAGTAGCGGTGTCGATATGGAAAAGATACTTACGTATTCGCGTTATATTATGAGGTATTTCAATTTCCATACTTCCTACACCAGAAATTAATAGATTTATTTTATCGTATAAAGCATCTAGTTCACCCGATTCAAGAGCACCAGTTTTTAATTCATTATTTTGAGCATAAAATGTTTTACCTTTTTTCACATCAAATTCTGTTGCGGTTGCCGCTGAAAAGTCGAGATTTAAATTTTCCAAAGCGGTTGTGATATCTGATGGTGAAGGGTTTTTATTGCTTACAGTTACATTTATGCCTTTTTGTTGCAATACATCTTTTTGTCTAATTAATTGTTGTTTTATAATTTCTAATGAATTCATAAATTTTCCTTTTATTAATTAAATTTTTTATATAAAATTTGTATGAAAGTTGTTTATATTTGCAAAAACAATAAATAAAAGTTAAATACTATAAGAACCGTCTACTAAGGCGTCAACATCGGTTTCTAACACATAAGAACCTGCCAAGATATAATATAGTTCGTTGTCAATTTCGTTGTTGTTGGTGGTAGGGGTGTCGTTAGGTATTGACGGGTCAATACTAGATATTTGGTCAGCCAATTCATCAGTTTTTACAACCAAGTTAGATATTTGTTCGGTTATAGTATTGATGGAGTTTGAATTAGTGTTAATTTTTTCAGTATTTTCATCAA
>JAZSRW010000004.1:0-1616 GCA_045538675.1 Candidatus Onthoplasma sp.
TATTTAATTAATTTATTTTTACAATAATTAATATTATTTTTTTTCTTTTTTTATAATTTGGGAAGATTTCATAAGTAGGCATTTATGCACATTTAGCGTAATCTGACGTAATTCAAAAACATAAGAAATTTGCGTTAGCAAGTATTGACATAAGTCAATAGCAATTTATCAAAATTACTTCTTATGTTTTATTTTATCTTTTAATTTTGAAATTTCCTCACGATATTTAATAGCACTTTCAAAATCAAGTCGAGCAGACGCACTACTCATTAACGCTTTTAATTTTTCAATATTATTTATAATTTGTTCCCTAGACATTTGAACATCATCTAGTTCCATTGAAATCTTTAATGTGTCAACCACTTCTTTCTTTATTGTCATTGGTTTAACATTATGTTCTTTATTATATTGCATTTGAATTTCACGTCTACGATTAGTTTCATCAATAGCACGCTTCATACTATCAGTAATAGTATCGCCATACATAATAACACGACCTTCACTATTACGAGCACAACGTCCAATGGTTTGGATTAATGATGTTGTGCTTCGCAAGAATCCTTCCTTATTAGCGTCAAGTATTGCCACCAACTTCACTTCCGGCATATCCAATCCTTCACGAAGCAAGTTAATGCCAATAAGTACATCAAACTCGCCAGCACGTAATGCATTAATAATCTTAACGCGTTCAAGCGTATCAATATCGCTATGAAGATATTTAACCTTAACACCACTTTCGCTAAAATACGTTGTCAAATCTTCCGCCATTTTTTTAGTAAGTGTTGTAACCAACACTTTACCATCACTTGCAATAACTTTTTGTATCTCACTATAGAGGTCATCAATTTGCCCCTCACTTGGACGAACTTCTACTTCAGGGTCTAGTAAGTATGTAGGACGTATTAATTGTTCTACCACTTGTCCGTTTGCTTTATCTATTTCATAATCATTAGGAGTAGCAGACACATACACAACTTGCCCAATTCGACTATTGAATTCATTAAAATTAAGCGGTCTATTATCAAACGCCGATGGCAACCTAAAACCATAATCAACCAACGCAGTTTTACGTGCCCTATCGCCATTAAACATACCACGAACTTGTGGCAAAGTAATATGGCTTTCGTCCACAAACAATAAAAATCCGTCTGGGAAATAATCAAGCAACGTATACGGTGGTTCGCCAGGATTACGACCATCAAAATATCTACTATAATTTTCAATACCCGAACAATAACCCATTTCTTGCATCATTTCAAGGTCGTAATTAGTGCGTTCCCTAATTCGTTGAGCCTCAATATATTTTTCATCTTCCAAAAAATATTGTTCACGCTCAACAGCATCTTGACGTATTTGACTTAATGCCAGTTGCAAACGTTCACTTCCCACCGCATAGTGCGATGCCGGAAAAATTGCCACGTGTTGTAATCTATTATACGCCTTACCGTCTACAGGATTAAATTCGCTAATCTTTTCAATTTCATCACCAAAAAATTCAACCCTAATAGCACGTTCACTACTACTTGCAGGGAAAATATCCAAAATATCGCCACGCACCCTAAATGTACTACGTTGAAAATCTATATCGTTGCGTGTATATTGAATACTTATAAGTT
>JAZSRW010000002.1:0-3005 GCA_045538675.1 Candidatus Onthoplasma sp.
GTGGTAAAATAGTAATAATAGTAAGGGGGATATATGAAATTATTTAAGAAATTTTCATTAATCTTATTAAGTACACTAATTTTTGCTGGTTCTGCATTTATTTTTGCTGGCTGTGAAAGAGATGATGATATTAGCAAATTATATGTGTTCGCTAGTGTTGGTGGATGTGTTCAAGTAGATGACAATAAAGAAGTCGTTGAATTTGGTGATGAAGGAAGTAAGATTTTTACATATAAAGAAGATTCGATTGTTACATTAAAAGCAATACCAAATGAAGATTATTGTTTTGTAGAATGGAAATTTACTGATGATTTGGTTGATGATTATGCTAGCGTTAAATACCAATCAGAAATAAAAATAAAACTTGATGATGAAGAAGTGGTTGTAAGGGCAGAATTTGCTTTGGATAGTAGTATTACAAAATATAATGTAACCTATCCAACATCAACTACTGGTTATTTAATTGTTCCAGAAACTGGGTATTCTAGCATTGTTAGGGAGGGTAGTGATTTTAAATTTAAGGTTAATCTAGAAGCAGATTACTCTAATAGCAATATTGTTGTAAAAGCTAATAATAACGAAATAACTGCTGATAGCAATGGAATTTATACATTAAGCAATATTAACGAAGATATTGCGATAATTGTTAGTGGTGTTGAATTAAATAAAGAAGAACCACCAGTAGACCCAACGCCAGATCCTACAATTTTTGGTGTGTTTACATTAGATTCAAGAATTAAAATAATACCTATAGGTCAAGATACTTGCGAAGTGGTAGAAGGTAATAGTTTTACATTTAAAATTGAAATTATTGATGAAACAAAATATAAATTTGGAAGCAATTTAGTTGTAAAAGCTAGTGGCGGTGTTTTGATTGGAAATAATGGACAATATACAATTAATTCAGTTACAAGAAATACACCTATTGTAGTGGAAGGTATTGTACCAGTAGTTAATGTATATACAATTGTTGCCGAAAACGGTGGCGGATTTGAAATTGTACCAAAGAGTCATCCAACTTGCGAAGTTGCTGAAGGTGAAACATTTAAATTTGAAGTGCGGGCTCAAGAAGGTTTTGCTCTTGATTCAATGATTATAGTAACCGTTAAAGATGAATTGTTGATGTTAGAAAATGGCGTTTACACAATTGAAGATATTAGAGAAAATATAATTGTAAAAGTTGAAGGTATTTACGAGGTTAGAAAAGTATTTACAAATAGTGCGTTGTTTACAATTTTAGCAAAAGGACAATCAACCGCTAATTCAAATTGGATAGTGACCAAGGGTGAAAGTTTTGAATTTAAAATAGAGGTTGCTGAAGGATACAAACTTGGCGATAGTGTTATAGTTAGGGCTGATGGTATGGATTTAACTGAAGATAAAGGTTATTATACTATTTATCAAGTTAACAATGACTTAGAAATTACTGTTGAGGGTATTGAGACTATTGGGGATTATACAATTTCTAAAAATGATACAACTTTTAGTATTAAACCAATTAGTCATTCTACTTGTAATGTTACGGAAGGTCAAAGTTTTAGTTTTGAAATAGAATTAGATGATTCATATCAAGCAGAAGATATTAAAGTATTTGCTAATGGTGTCGAATTGGTAAATGTTGATGGAATTTATACAATTGATTCGGTTACTAGCGATATTGTTATAACTATTGAAGGAATTAGTGTTAAAACTTATACTATTTCAACACAAGAAACTACTTATTCTATAAATCCAATAGGACAAAACAATTATGTGGTTAATCATAATGAAAACTTTATATTTGAAATCGAAGTTAAAACAGGATATCAATTTGGCTCAAATGTAAAAGTATTGGCAAATGGTACTGAATTGGTGTCAAATAATGGACAATATACAATTAGTAACGTTACTGAAAATATTGAGATTGTTGTACAAGGTGTAGAATTAAAAACTTATACTATATGGTTTGTTGAAAATGATAATTATACTATTAATCCAGTTTCACAACAAGGATTTGTGGTTGTTTATGGTGGAAGTTTTACTTTTAGCGTTAGCATAAATGAAGGATATGTGGCAGAAAATGATTTTGAAGTAACTGTTAATGGTACTCCTTTAACTGCAGATAATGGACACTATACAATAAGCAATATTGTTGATAATATACAAATTGAAGTTAGAGGAATTGAGCAATTATTTAGTTATGAATTTAGTATTGACTTTGCTAATAGTATTAAAACATTTGCTCCTAATATTTTAACTGATTTAGGTATACATAACATAAAGTTTGATATTAAAGAAAGTGATAAGACTAAAACAATATTTGAATTAGATGAGTTTACTATTACCGCTGGCGAAGGTCAAGATATGACTATGGCAGAGTTTGTTGAATTAATAAATGATGTGCTAACACTATATTCTTTTAATAATATGTCTTACTTTAGTTTGGGTGGATTGGAGTTTATATCAATAGGACAAAATGATATAACTATTAATTGGAATGTTTTAGATATTGCTAATTATGATAGTTTGGAAATTAATGTATAAATATTAAATGTATAAAAAATTGGACTTTTAATTAGTCCAATTTTTTAATTAGTTTTGTTTTTCTTTAATGCTTTTTAATGCAGACTTATGTTCAACAACAGATTCGCCTACAATGTATGTGGCAATCATATAAACTGAAGTAGATAATACCACTGCTGCAACACCTGCAAATATTGGCATAAACACACTTGTTAATCCTGCTGTAAGTGTAGAGCTAGCAAGATATAAGATTGCAGTAACTACAACACTGGCAACACTTAAAATATATACAAGCATACCTGAAATAAATTTCATACGTTTGATTAAACTGCAATAAATATCAAATATCAATGCAAGGATTACAGCTATTGCCCATATCACATAAATTACTCTTGCCCAAGTTGGCACTGCACGATTAACTACATACACAATTGTTAAGGCAGCCATAATTATTGCAATAATAAATAATGTATAGTATGTGAGTAGGGATAATATTTTTTTGC
>JAZSRW010000136.1:0-7844 GCA_045538675.1 Candidatus Onthoplasma sp.
TAAGTGTTTTTATTTTTTATTAAGGTATTTTATTAATTATTTTTTGATTATTTTTTGAATTTGAAAATATTTTTTATTTTTATTATTAATTAATTTGCACTTGACTAAATTAGATATATAATATATAATTATTACTAGGAGATATTATATGAAAAAACGTATTATTTTATTTACAATCATTACATTAATATTAGCAATAATTTGTACTGGAATATGGTTAATTATTAATCGTAGCAAACCAAAACAATTATACAAAGTTAGTTGTGAATTTACCAACACTGAAGTATCTTCAGAACTGGTTAGCAAAATAACAACCGCACAAGATTTATACAGTATCATTTCTACCAGTGATAATCGTATACCGGTTTTAAAAAATATCATAATTAAGCTTGACAGTTTTGAAAAAGATTTAAATTCGTCAATGGTTTTAATTAGTTCAAAAAAGAACAGTAAATCCGCAAACGAATTAAGCAAATCCTATTCAAATTTAATTAAGTCAAGAAAACAATTGCTAAAAATTTATGATGAATATATAACCCGTATGAGCGGAAATATCAACGCAGACGCTGTACCTGCACCTTTGCAAAATTTATATAACGAGTTGTTTGGCAAAACTATAGACTATCTGTATGAGTACAACAATTGCTTTAAAGACTCTTCTAAATTTGTTTTTGAAAAAGTTTATAAAATTGATACAATCAAACTTGAAGTATACTCTCTATACTCGTTGGCGGTAGATAATTTATTAAATACTATAACCAACAATAGATTTTCAAACACAACTTTAATTACTAAATTAAATTCTGGAATAAATGTTAATAATGGGATTTTACAATTATCTCCATCTATAGTTGGTGGCGAATTCAGTTTGCAAGCACTTAAATTTAAACACCATTTTAACAATAGTAATAAAAATAATTTGATTATTAATTTTAATTCTTACTATTCTCAATCTATCAATCCCGCAACCGAAACATCTAGTGAAAAATTAGCAGTTTATTATGCTAAATTAATTTTAGGACTTTAGGAGGTAAAATATGAAAAAAATAATTTGTTTAATTTTAATATGTTTAATGCTTCCTATAACCTCAATATTGGTTGTTGGTTGCAAAAATAAAGATTATAAATTAAAAGAATTTTATACATCTTATCAAAACATAGGAAATAATTTATCAAACTTAACTTTAGTCGACGCTACTGATATATATGGGCTAAATACTACCAGTTATAAAATTACAATTAACTATACTAAACTTTCAACACTTTCAACATTGGTAGAAAAAAGTAATACACCATATTACAAATTAAAATATTTTTATCAACAACTATTAGACGACACTCTTTCACCTATGTACTTTTTTGGAAGTTCTATCGCCAACAGTAAAAAAGTAAGCGATAAGCAAACTGAAAGTTTATTTAAATCTTTAAAAAATTTAGAATTAGAATATAAAGATATAGATTTTTATGTTGGAATATTAAATACTTCATTAATTACCAATGACGTTACAATCATTTCAAACAATTTAAAAAACGTATTTGAACAATACGAACAAACTATTGAAGCGGCAATCAATTTAGCAAATATTGTAAATAAGGTTTATTTTGATAAAATTGTAGTTAACGAAAATTATAATCATGCAAACAAACCTTATAATCAATTAACCGAAAGCGATATAGCAATATTATCTTCAGATATTAGAGCCAGAATGTATTATTACAAATCTGTGTATGCTAATGTATATTATCAAATGTGTGTAAAAGGAAACAACTTAGGTGACAAATTTATCAGCAACATCTCTCCGAGCACCACTTACACACCTTATAATCAAATAAAGGCAATCACAACTCTTGACAGTGTCCAACCATCTGTTTTAGTAACAAATGAGCAGGCCTTATATAACATACATTCTTACGCTTCTTCACTTTACAATTTGCAAAATAATTTTGATGAAGCTTATGAAAATTTCAACCTTGCTAGTAGCAAAGTTACTTATAGCAAATTAACAGAAGACAGTTCTGTTACCGATTTAAATTACGGCACAATAATTTATCAATTTGCAAACGGAATTGCCGTAGATAGTTGGGAAATATTAAACAGTTTGACCAACTTATTATATGTTTAAGGAGAATTTATGGACTTTAAAATTTTAGCGGATTTACTTTATCCTAATACAACAAAAACAATACAAGATTATTTAAATATGTATCCACCTCGCAATTTACCAGAAGGTGCCGAAGTTACACGTTTTGCACCAAGCCCTACAGGATACTTGCATATAGGTCACTTTTGCGGTGCAACCACCGACAAAATGTTAGCCAAATCCAGCAATGGAATATTTTATATTAGACTGGAAGACACTGACGGAAAACGAACAATTCAAGATGCCGACAAAGTCGCATTGCAAGTATTAGGCAAATTTGGAATAGTTGCAGATGAAGGTTACTTATTAAATGGCCAAATAGGAAACTATGGCCCATATAAGCAAAGTGAACGTGTTGAAATTTATAATACTTTTGCAAAATATCTAGTTAGTATTGGTCGTGCTTATCCTTGTTTTTGCAAAAAACGTGAAAACAAAGAAGAAATTTTACAAGAACGCAGTGAACAACTAACCACCTCTAACACAATCGAAACTAAAGACCCTTGTAGAGATTTAACTTTAGAACAAGTTAAAGAACATTTAAACAATGGCGATGAATGGGCTTTAAGATTTAAATCACTTAGCAAGCAAGGTGAAACTTTTACTTATATTGACGTTGCTAAAGGCGAACGTACAATCCCTAAGAATACGACAGATTATGTTATAGTAAAAAGCAACGGTGTCCCTGTTTATCATTTAGGCCACGTTGTAGATGACACATTGATGCATACAACCACCGTTGTGCGTGGAAACGAATGGATGGGTACACTTCCACTTCACGTTGAAATGTTTGAAGCATTTGGTTTTAAGCCACCTAAATATGTTCACACTTGCTTAATTATGAAAAAAGATGAACACACTGGCAATATTAGAAAAATATCCAAACGTTTTGACCCAGAAGCAGATATGAGATTTTATTTAACAAGTGGCTATCCTACTGAAGCAGTTAATAGATATGTTATGAATTTAATCAATAGTGGTTATGAGCCTTGGGCATTAGCAAATCCTAATGCACCTTTAAGTGAATATCCATTTAATCCTAACAATTTAACCACTTCAGACCCTATGTTTGACATTGTTAAACTTAATGATATTTCAAAAACAGTTATTTCAAAATACACAACTAATGAAGTATTAAACAATATTTTAGTTTGGGCAAAAGAGTATAATCCTAACGATTACGATATTATTAATAATAATAAAGAATCATTTAAAGCAGTTTTAGGCATTGACCGTGAATGTGAACGCCCTCGTAAAGATATAACAAAGTTTGACGAAGTAGTTAAACTTTATGAATACATCTTGCCAAACTTTAAGATTGAAGAAAGCATTGATTTAGGTGCAGTCGACAAAACAAAGTTAAAAGAATTTTTAATCGATTATACCAATAATTATACCGAAGCGATTGATAATAGTGCTTGGTTTGCAGATATTAAACAATGTGCATTAAACAATGGTTTTGGCGATATGAAGGATTATAAAAAGAATCCTGAAATGTATGCCGGAAGTGTTGCAGACGCGGTTAAATTTGTACGTTTTGCTATCACAGGACGCACAAACACACCTGAACTTTACACTATTATGAAAACAATTTCTACTAGTATTTGCAAAACTAGATTACAATATTTTGTTAACAATAATCTATAAAATAGCAAAAAACAACTCAATTTTAACATAATCCTATCAAATTTTGGTAGGATTTTTGTTTAAATATTTTTTAAAAAACCCTATTGACATATAATATAATTTTTGTTATACTATCAACATATAATATAATGCATTTAGTTGGGAGGTATTTATTATGAAAAAGAAAGGATATAAAAAGTTTGGTGCAAAGGTTGCTGCTGCAGGAGTTGCTGCAGGCGTAATCGCTGTTTCAATCACAGGATTTACATTGGCTAGTAAATTAAGTAAAGGCAATCGCCCTGAGGCTGAGCACCCTTACGATGATACATATTTAAGTGAAGATATTGCTATTGACAACACTCTAACTCAAGAACCTACTATCGATATGGAAGAGGGTTATGAAGATTTCACTCCTGAAACTATTTTACCAGAACTTCAAAAACCAATTATTCCTGACGATAAAGTTGAGGAAACTTTAGGGGTTGAATTTGTTGAAGTATTGGCTAAATTAACTGCCAAGTCAAAAGAATATGTTGCATCTGTTACTGGCAACACTCCAAACTTAACTATCACAGGTCTTACCTCTATGACCAGCAATTCATTAAATGGTGACGTTGCAATTCTAGGTCAAGTTAAGGTTGGCGAAAATTATAATCACTTTATCGCTAGTATGAACAATGTTGATACAACCCTTGCAATATATCAATTAAATGATGGCGAAGTTAGTGAGGAAGAATTTATTAACGCTTTGGACGAAATACTTGTTAATGAAAACACTACTTTCAAACTTCAATTAAAACAATATATCAAACTTTCAAATGCTGAAGATGTTATCAATAATATGTTAACTAATCGTTTAGAGGCTATCAAAGATGATACTACTGCAGTAGACGAAATCAATCAATTAAACACTTTACTTGCAGACACTAGCAAGTTAAAGTTAAATGTATTGCTTAACAATCATCAAACTATGGACGGCTCACATAATTATTCATTTACAATTATGGTTAATACTGGTAAATATACTTATTCAAGCGATTTATCTGTTACTTCTAGCCGTGTACTTACTACTACAGCACTTAAGCACGCTATTGAAGAATATTTAGATTCTAATAAAGATTACGCAGTTGACACCACTGCTAGCAGTACAGTTAACCAAGCAATCTATATAATTGATGACAAATCATTTAATGTTGAAGCGGATAATACTTTAAATAAGTAACCCAAAAGCCCTTTTAATTAAGGGCTTTTTTAATATAAAAAAAGACTTAGAGATAACCACTCTAAATCTTTTTATTAAATTTTTCTAATCTACTCGGAACAAATATTTAGATGAATAGTTATTAAGCACAGTGGCATTATCGCCACTTTCACCTAGCACAAGCCCCTCTACTTCAATTGCATTAGCAATATTATAATTGTTCCAATCTGTTTCATTATCTACCGCATACCAGGTACTAATATCCTCAAAGCTAACAGTAGTAATACGACTATTAACAAAAACATAGCAACCTATCTTCGTTACGCTAGCAGGTATTATTATGCTGGTTGTCCAACCATAAGAGAATGCATAATTTCCTATACTTATCAAACTTGTACAATTACTTAAATCTACGTTGGTTAATTCGCAGCCCTCAAATGCACTCTCTCCTATACTGGTTAGGCTGGTGCATACACTCAAATCTATGCTTGTTAGTCCGCTATAGGCGAATGCAAAATCTCCTATACTGGCAATATCACCTGGCAAGGTTACACTAGTTAAACTCCTACAACTAGAGAAGACAGATTTTCCTATATTAGTCAAACTTGTACAATTACTTAAATCTATGTTGGTTAAATTGGAACAACTCGCAAATGCACTATCTCCTACACTGGTTAAACTAGCACAACCGCTTAAATCTATGTTGGTTAAATTGGAACAACTCGCAAATGCATAATCCCCTATATTAGTCAAACTTGTACAATTACTTAAATCTATGTTGGTCAAATTGAAACAACTCGCAAATGCACTATCACCTATACTGGTTATGCTACTTGGCAGAGTTACACTAGTTAAACCACTACTAGAAGAGAAGGCAGAATCTCCTATACTCGTTAGGCTGGTACAATCGCTTAGGTTCACACTCCTTAAATTATAACAACGAGAGAAGGCAGAATCTCCTATATTAGTCAAACTAGTTGGAAAATCTATACTGGTTAAAACATCAAAACCATCAAACAAACCATCTCCAATACTTGTAACAAACGCATTACCATTGGTACCATCATTATAAATAGTTGGTATTATTAAATCTAATATATAAGGATTACCTGTCACACTATAACTGCCATTATTATAAGTCATATAAGATGTTGAATTTAATGGGAAGTTATGAAAACGTGCATATAATTGTTGACCTTGACTTTCTAGCGGAAATGATACAAATTGTGTAAATTCTGCATCAGTAAACCACGCATCAAAGTAATATCCAGTTGGTGCTGTAGGAATTTCAGGTTCTGGCAAATCTTGCCCTTTAACAATAGTTTCGGTAATTGTTTCACCATTAACATTGTACGTAACAGTTCCAGCATTACCAAAGTTCCAAGTAATATTAGTAGTGAAGTCCACTGGCTCTAGCACATTAGTAGCCACCACCAATAAATAAATATAAATATCTGCACCCTTTGTAGTAATGGTTTGTGCCTCGAATTTAGTCTTGGCGGTAATTTCTTCACTAAAGTCTAATTCCTCGTCAGAATACACATAGCACACATCAATACCATCAACCTCAACAATAGGCTTAATAGTTACAGCCATAGTTTCATCAACACTTTCAGGCCTACCAAATATATATTCATACGCTTTAACCGTAGGTGTAGCCTCCTCGCTAGAGTTTACACTAGGTTCATATTTGAAATCTATCTTATCAATATTAGTTCCAGCAAGTTGCACTTGACCAGGCCTAAATGTATATGATGTTGGATTTTTAACACCCGTATTATCAGAACCCGCTGGTATGATTGGAGTACTATTATTGTTATTTAGGCAAACAATACCTGTCACCAAAGCAACAAGCATCAATACAGATATTCCAATACTTAACAATATTTTTCTCTTGATATTCATACAATATCTCCCTACAATATTCTTTGTTACAACTATTTTATCAATTTAGCACTTAAAAGTCAAAACATTTGTAATAGTTTTTGCTATTTTGTCGAAAAATATTTGGATATTTTAACACACAATATATACATTAATGTATATAAACAAAAAATCAAGCGTTTTAATCGCCTGATTTTGTATCCTATTTAGTTTCATCTAGATATGTAGCCATCATATCGGCTGTATGAAAAATCATTGCATTTGGAAACTTATAAAACGCATCAGCAAGACCATACGAGCCACCCCTAACTCTATCATCAAAACCACCACCGTGCCAGTTGATAGCCATAGCTTCCTCACGAGTAAGTTTGATAAAACTACCAACAATATACACCGACTTTTCGCCATGACCATAAGGCAATCTATCTTCAATGCTATAATATGGCACTTGAATCCACTCGCCATTCACCTTAACATTGCGGTAATCAACCTTGTAAAAATCCACCTTACACACGTCGTGAAGTAGTGCAATAATTGCTACACTTTCCATTGAAATTTTGCTAGTAAAATCGTCACCATATTCCATAGTTAAAAGTCGTACATAACGATCAAAAACTTTTAGACTATGCTCACACAATCCACCCTCAAATGCCGAGTGAAATTTACTAGACGCAGGTGCTGTAAAAAAGTCGCTATTAATTAACCAATCCAACAAATTACCCGCACCTTCCCGTGTGATATATTTGTTAAATATTTCAACAAATTTTTCTTGATTCATTTCCAATTCTTTTTCATCTAACATATTTTTTATCCTATTTATTTTTTATCTTTAATTCAAATAATTATTGTTAAAATTTAAATTAATTAATAGACCCTCACCAGTATAGTAATCAATAGCACTTCCATAAGATGCATAGTTATTAATAAATTTTGTATTATTAATAATACCATTACTACTTTTCCAAGATAAAGCTCCACCAGTAGTAGCACTA
>JAZSRW010000129.1:0-4630 GCA_045538675.1 Candidatus Onthoplasma sp.
AAATTTAATGAAGAAGATTTATTGCAAGAGTTAAAACTTCAATTAGATTTAAATGAGTTGTCGCATTACATTGATGAAGCATTTAAATTACAATTAACTTTATATGTATTAAATGGCGAACAAAAAATTTCAACAAACATATATATTGATGTAGAACCGCAAGAAATTGCTAGTGTTATTGTTAAAAATTATAGAATGAACAATACTTCAAGTGATTTAAATTTGGATTACGCTTATCAAAGTCAAATCATTCGTCCTGGTTCAACTAATATTATTGTTATAGATATTGCACCTAATATTGCAGTATATGATAGAATTGATATAGTAGACGTTACTACCGAAGACAAGATACTATTACAACAATTAGTTGAGGGTGTTGATGGAAAATTAAATCTTCCTGAAAATATGGATAAATGGGCGGATAATGGCATTAAATTAAGCAAGCAAGATGTAACAACTTCCAAACTATATGTTGCGGCGAAATTGCCAATATTGTCTACACAAAACATAACTCATACCCTTAAAATAACTGCTTATGACAAAGCAGGTAATGAGTTGAAAACAACATATTTAAATGTTGAAGCGGTAATGTATCCTGCTGTTGAAATGATATATGTTGACCCTAATGGAAAAGTATCGGCAACTGCAGATACTAGAGGAACCATTAATCAACAATACACCGATTCTGCAAATTTGGCATTTGGTGTTGAGGCTGGAATTTTGGTTAACACATACAATATTGACGAAGGCACATTAAAAAATGAAATAACAATCAGTAATGGTACTAATGATTATACAGCCTATTATCAAAATGTTGTAGATGTTAAATATGAATACGATAGATATGTGTTACGCTTTAATAGAACACATAAAGAGTTGTGGGACGATTTAATAGGTAAACAAATAAATGTATCGTTTACAGCATCTAAGAGTATGAATGGAATAACCGAAACTTGTAAGGCTACAATTTCATTTACTATACGACGTATGGTTATTCATGGTGTTAGCATGACTCATACCACATCAAAAGATAAATTATATGGAAATTGGGGCGAGGAATTTGCTACAGAGTTCTATTTTGATAAAACAGATATTTCGTATTACAATAATGGTTATTGGGACGTTAAATATGATTTGGTTCATACAGACCCTTCAGGCTATGCAACATCAACCTCATTAATACAACGAGATATGGAAGTTATACATAACTTGTTAACGCAATTTAATAAGTGGAATGGAACTGAGGTTAATTTATATTTGGCATCTTTAAGTGAAACTAATATTGAAAATATGACTAATTTAACGGCAGATTACAGCAATAAAGGAATTTCAATTTCTTATTCAGATCAAAAATTCCATATCAAAGCACAAGAGCCTATTAATGCGACTATTCAAGATATTAATACATTAAAACTTGCTACTCAATTTAAAATTGCATACAATGATACTACTAATTATCCATATTTAGATGATGATGGGGATAAGATTTATAACGAATTTGGTTTTGATGTAACATTTAAAACAAATCCTTTTGATAAGTATGAATTGATATACGACCAAGAAGATTTTGAAACTATGGTGGAAGGCAGATATTATCAAATGGCCAACGATATCCACCTAACCAATTATTCACCTATTAGTACTGCTATTGGTGGATTAAATGGTGATGGATTTACATTATATGTTGAAAAAAATATGGCAAAAGGAACGGATGCTTTTAATATTAATCAATTAATTTTAAATTATAACGCGGTTTCTATGAATATAGGTATATTTGATACTTTACCTGAAAATAGTGTAATTCAAAATCTAAAAGTAAAATATGAAAGTGTGTTTATTAATTTAGACAATGCAACTACAATACAACAAAACACAAATGATATTTATTTTGGTGGCGTTGCAGCTCATAATTTAGGTGTTATCACAAATACCTTGGTTGAAGGTAATTTTAATATTAGATATCAATATATCCCTGCAAACAAAATTATGCTTGGTGGTATTGTTGCGGTTAATGGTGCTGACGATAGTGCAAAGGTTGCTACAATAACCAATTCAACATCTAATATTAAACTTGATGCAGTTGCGTCAATAGGTGGTGTTGGTGTAACTAATTACGGCAAGATTACCAATACTAACTTTGGTGGAAAAGTTACTAGCAATAAACAAGATAGTAATCAATATGTTGCAGAAGTTTCTACTGCAGGCTTTGTAGTAAATAATTTAAAAGATGCATACATATCTTTAAGTTTTGTACAATGTAAATTAAATAATGATATTGAAAGTGTAGGCAGAACTGCAGGTTTTGTATTAAACAATGAGGGAAGAATTAATAATTGTTATATTAATCGAACTCAAATTGCGTCGCAAGGAAATATTGGTGGATTTGCTTATCAAAGTAGTGGTGAAATTTCAAATTGTTACTCATATCCTTCTTTAGCAAACAGTTTGTTCTATAATGAATTTGTATATTCTATTACAAATATTGGTAAAGTTACTGGTTGTTATGTAATTACCGATAATGATAAAAATATTTACATATCAGGTCTTACAAAAATTAGACAAGCATATGTAAACAATCAAGGATATTACAAGCAATTTATATTTGCAAAAAGTTTGGAAGGGTTATGGTCTATGGGACAATTTGGTCCAATCTTAGAGCATTCAGGATTTAATGGCAATAAAAATGATTATGCAAATATTTATAATATTTATGACGTGGAAACATATCAAGGATATTTTGACAATGGTCGAGATGAAATTATAGGTGGAACATATAAACTTGTTCGTGATATTAATTTTGAGGCCGAAGGATTTTACGATAATCCAATTACATCATCAAAGACCTTAAGTGCTAATTTTGAAGGAAATGATATGGCTTTAATTAACTATAATATCTTCAAAACAACTGAGGGTGAAAGCATAGGTTTATTTGCAAATATCAATGGTTATGCTGGAATATATGTGCGTAATTTGATTTTAAATCCTACAAGTATTAAGGCTAGTGGAATAAAATCGGTTGGTGCTTTGGCAGGCGTGATTGATGGTGCTAACTTGTATAATATTATACTAGACTCAAAAGATTTATTAATTCTTGGACGAAACGCTGTAGGTGGTTTGACAGGATTATTAAAAGGTAGTTTTGAAGTAATTGGTATTAGTAGTAATATAAGTTCGTTTGCTACATATACTAACGGAACTGCTCAATATAATTTATATACAGGTAAAAATGTTTTAAATAACGTTTTATTTGATAATATTAAAGATGTTTCTTATGCAGGCTCTATTGTAGGTATTGTAGATGGTTATGATATGTCAAATCCGAGTAAGACAGATAGAAATATTAACAACTATTACTCAATAAGTAATGTTGTTGTAAATAATGATATAGTTGTTGTTGGTGAAGTTGTTGGTGGAGCATTTGGATTGGTTGGCGAACGTACTTTAGTAATGAATTTGAATTACAATTTATCAAATTCAACAATATTTAAAGGTGTATATGTTTCGGGTGGATTGGTTGGCGAAAATCGAGGCATTATACAAAGTTCAAATATCTATGCTTTAGATAATAACAAACAACGTATTAATACTAATAGTTGCTTTAATGAATTTGCTCGTGTAAATGGTGCAATTGTTGGTATTAATATTGGCGGATTGATTGATAGTTGTACTAGCAATATTGATGTGACAACATCTTTAGACCTTGCAACAGTAGGTGGTATTGTCGGTCGAAATATTGAAGGAAGTATATATGATTGTGAAGTTTTAGGTTATGTTACAGGTTTCTTTGCTGGTGGTATATCAGGAACGGATTATTCATATAAACTAATTATTAATCAAAAGAGTGGATTTGCTACGGCTACATTTAACACTACAATTGTGTATAACAATATTAAAAATGGTGTTGAATACAATCCTGAAAGTTTGATACAAGGTAAGTATATTAATAAATGTTTGTATTATAATAATGTTATAAATAATCAATTTATACAAACTTTCTTGGGCAAACAAAGTCAATATTATACATTCAATGCAGATTATATAAATGATTCAACCAAAAGTTTGGTAGAAGTTTATTCTTTATTTGGATTGGTTGTAGGTATGTCTGATAGTATATATCAAAACACAGTTTTCTGTGATAAAACCAAAGTCGATGATGAAATTGTTTATAATTATAATTATTCTGGTAAAATTGTAACTTCTCTTGAAAGGAAAGAAGATGCAACTGATATAAATTATAAAACATATGAGGCATCATTAGATGATGACACAAAATTTAATGTTGAAGCTATAACCAACATTACAGGAACAACTAATGATTTCAAATATGATGAGTTTGGTATGAGATATATATACATTATTGGATATACAAATTCAGGTTATGAATATTGGAGTTCAAGTTTAGGATACGGTAAAGATTTAATTATTGTGTCGTCTGAAAACTTGACAGATATTACAGCAGACTAAACAATATAATTAAGATGGTATTATTAAGTTCGTATAAGAACAAGATGTATACCATCTTTTTTATATTAAAATTTAATAAATATATTTTGGATTTATAAATTGACAATTGATATAACTGGTGCTATAATAAATTTGTAAATGCGGATATGGCGGAATTGGCAGACGC
>JAZSRW010000091.1:0-7276 GCA_045538675.1 Candidatus Onthoplasma sp.
GTAAAATACATAACTCTTACAAAGACAGTTCTTATAATGGTGTTTTTTATACTAATATTAATAGGCAAACATTAAAACAACAACCTAAAGCTAAGAAAAAAGTTTGGTCTTTGGTTTTTTTTCTTATCAATATTTTTGTTATTGCCATAGTCTTGGCAGCACAACTTAATTCTGAAGAAGGTATATCTTCATTTAGGGAAGTATTTAATTCCAATATTCAATTTGAGTATATAGGCATAGCGTTATTATGTTTTTTAACGGCTAATATTATTTCAAGTTTTAAGTTGGATTTTTATCATAATAAGTTGCAAAAAAGATATCGTCCAATGCTTTGTTTTAAAACTCAAATGATGGGTAAATATTATACTAAACTTACTCCGTTTGGAATAGGTGGTCAACCTTTTCAAGTATATTATTTTAGCAAGTATGGTGTAAATGCATCAAATTCGCTTACGATGGTTAGTTGTAGTTATGTGTCAAACAAATTGATGTATGGTTTGCTAGCATTGATTATGATGGTTACGTTTAGGCATAATAGATTACTGATGTCGCAAGGCAGTCTTGTAAATATTGTTATTGTACTGGCGTTTGTTAGTTTTGCGTTTTTGGCATTGTATTTAACTTTTGTTATATTAATGTGTTTAAATAAGAAATTAGGTCATCGTATTGTGGCTAGCGTGGTAAAGATTTTAACTAAATTTAGGATTGTAAAAAATCCAAGTGCAGTTTATTTAAAGTTTATGCGTCCAACACTTAACTTTCAACGCAAAATGCAAAACTTTTTTAAGTCCAAGGGTATAACCGTAGAGTTTTTGGTATTGTCGTTAATGGAATATGTGATTGAATATAGCGTATTATTCTTTATATATAGTGCTTTTAATGGATTTGATTTAAGCATATATTTACAATTATTATCTATATCAGTTATTATCGAACTTGCTTGTCATTCTATTCCACTTCCTGGCGGTAGTGGTTTGGCTGAACTTAGTTTTTCTACCATTTTTGCTAGTTTGTTTGATAGTGGGGTGTTGTTCTGGGCACTTATTATTTGGCGAATTGTTACTTATTATAGTTATTTATTTTCTGGTTTGGGTATTATTGTATACGACTATGTGTATGGTAAACATAAACTTAAAAAATATCAAAATTACACAATTAAAAATAAATAAAAGATTATCATTTAAAATGTTATCAATTTTGATTAGTTTTATTTGATAATCTTTTTTATATTAATATTTGATAAAAAATATAAATATTTAATGAATAAAGGGTTTAGTTTTTCACATACTATCATTATCCAAAGGAGAGAAATATGAGTAATGTAAGAGTAAAAGAGCGTAGACGTATTAAAGGCTCAACTATTGCAATTATTGTGTTGTCGGTTATGTTAATTGCAAGTATTGCGGTTGGTGTTACTTTGGCATATTTTACTGCAGATGCTAATGTTGTAGGTAATGTTAGTTTGGGTGACCCTGTAAATATTAATATTACACAAGGTGGTTCTACAGTAACATCATTAACATTTAGCAATGATGCTTTGCCAGGCCATGTTTATGACCAAGCGATAGGTGTTAGTATTCCTTCAAATACATCTGATGCATTATTACGTGCAAAATTAACGATTAGCAATACTGAAGGTGCAACTTTAAATGTTGAAGCTACAACGGTTGATAGTTGGGTAGAAGGCGATGATGGCTATTACTACTATAATGGTGTTGCTAGTGCTGGTGATTCAATTGATTTTGTTACAGCAGTTAAAATTCCTACAGGCTTAACAAACGCAGATGCTAACAAAACATTTAATATTGATGTTTCAGTTGAGGCTATCCAAGAAGCCAACAATGCGGCACGTGCAGTTTGGACAACTGCTCCAACTGAGTGGTTAGACACTTATAATCCAGTAATTACTGAAGGTGAAGGCTAAAATAATTTGCAATAAAAAAATCCCACGTAATCGTGGGGCTTTTTTATTTGTTTGAGAAGTCGATATAATTATTAGGGTCAATTGAAATATTGTTTTCAAACATTTCAAAGTGTAAGTGGTTGCCTGTATTAAGTTCACGAGCCATTGAGGTTGAAACTGAGGCAATTACATCTCCACTTTTTACATAATCTCCAGTTTTTACGCTGATTTCTTCAAGAGATTTGTACACTGATTTAATTCCATTTTCATGAGTAATTTCAATAACTCCGCCTTCAAGATAGTTATTGTAAACATTAGTCACGGTACCGCTCGCTATTGCTAATACGTTGCTACTAGTATCTGAAACAATATCAAGTGCTTTGTGGATTTCCCATTGTTTTAAGGTGTCGTTATATTGCAACTCCTTATTTGAAAAATCTTTAACAACACTTGCGTTTTCCATAGGTGCGATATAAGTAATGGGTTTAGTTCCAACAGCGATTGAGGCATTATTTGCTTTTGTGTTTCCGCCTGCATTAACTGCTATTATTAATGTAGTAAGTAAGATTGTAAAAGCAATTAATGACGCATATGCAATATTTCTTATAGTATTTCTTCTTGATTTTTCCATTGTGACAGTTTGAATTTTTGACATATCTTTAATCTCCTCGAGATGATTGTTGTCTAAAACATAATAGATTAAACATAGTCGCATAATTAGTCAAAATTAGACACGGAAATAAAAAAACCTCTATTTAAGAGGCTTTATTTTAATAGATTTTAAAGTTTTGTAATACCATTTATAAAATGCTTTAGTATTAATATCGGTTGTAATCACCACATTTGGTTTTTTGCTAGTATAATTAAAGTTCAAATATTCAGCACCATTTTTAGCGATTTTAAATTCGGCTTTAGCATAACTGATTTTAAACATACTAGGATTTGTAAGCCAAGCAATACCGCAAGCGTCGTGCAAAGCGACACCGTCTTGAACGGTTCGGTCTTTGTGATGAGGGTAAAGCGTTGCTAAAAATTTTCCAACCATACCAAACTTTTCAGTTTTAGGTATATCGTCAGTTTTAATGTACGCCTTATGTCCCATATCGCTGGTGCAAAATATTATATTAGGAACATTATTTAATACATATTTGAAACTATCCATATCAACCGAAATGTTAAAGTTTAGATAAGGATTTTTTTTGTCAACTTCATTAGAACCTGTTACTAAAATAAGTTTAATCTTAGCAATATCTTCAGGGTGTGTTTTAACGAAGTTTGCAATATTTGTACAAGGTCCGCAAGCAATGATATATGTTAGTTGATTACTGCTAATCACTTCGTGCATTGCTTCGATATAATTTTTATCAATAGGTTTGGTAAATATTTCTTTTTCATAACCGCCAAGACCATTTATTCCGTGAGCACGAATTTTTTGAGTTTCGTTTTGCAGGGTTACTGATGAACCGGCACAAACCGGAATATGATGTTTGTTTATATTTTCTAATACAGTAATAGTGTTTTTAACAACGTGGCTTTGAGACGTGTTTCCAAAGCAACAGGTTATTAGTTTAATATCAAGTTGTTTTTGGTAGCAAGCCATAACAATAGCGGCTGCGTCATCAATACCTGTGTCAACGTCTAATATAACAGGAAATTTAGTTTTCATATTTTACCCCTTGTTTTTAATTGTTGTCTAAATTGTTTTTATCATCAATATTAGAATTGTTAATCTTGTCAAGTTTTTTAATTTTTTTGTTGGCTTGTTTGATAGTCTTGTTATCAATAGTGTTTAATTTTTCTTGTTCTTTTGCTTTTTTTAATTCTTCTTTTTGTAACTTTAATTCCAATTTTTTCTTACGTTTAATATTTTTTTGTTCAAGTTTAATAGCTTTTCTTTCAATTCTTGCTTGTTCTAGTTTTACTTCTTCAGCAGAGTCATTATGGTAAGAGATTGTAGTGTCCTCAAATTTTTCATATTTTAATTCCAAGAATTTGTACAAAGGCACACCTTTAATTTTTGTAAATGCAAAATATAATCCAGCAAGTATACCACCTAAGGTATCCATCATTAAGTCAATCATTGTGTCTTGTAAGGCTCTACGACCAATAAAAGGCTCGTTGGTTACCGAATTATTAAATCTTTGCATATTGCTACCGGTCATTATTCCGTCAATTGCATATTCGCAAACTTCCCATAATACACCTACAAGTGCAGTAAATGCAACGGTAGACAAAAACATAAAGAATTTGCTTTGATTTTGGCAATGGCGAAGTAGCATACCATAAATAATAGTAGCAATCAAGAAACTATTAATTAAGTGTACAATAAAACTAAAGCACCAAACATCACGATAATAGTGTAGAGTTCCGCCACATATAAAGTGAACTATAATTGCTAACAAGAAATATACTTCAAGTGTTCGTGTGGCACGAATGTTCCATTTTTTTAGTATAAATGGCAAGAACGAGAAAAGTAAACAATATATACAATTTTGTATATTATATTTACTTTCTCTGAAAGGTTCGGTTGATTTTACATTACAAAAGTAAGTGCAAATAAACATTATCAAAAGACCAACTAAAATTAGTTGTATCAAGTAATATAGGTAATTGTGTTTTTTCTTTTGCATAATATTCTCCTTTTATTCAGAACGCAGTGCTATCACTGGGTCTTTTTTAGATGCAATTTGTGAAGGGATAAGCCCTGCGATAAATGTTAGTAACATACTAATTAATACTAGTATTATTCCACCAGCAACAGGTAAAGATGCTATTGTACCAATACCCGTAAATGCTTTCATTATTAAGTTGATAGGAATGCATAGTAGTAGTGATATAACAATTCCTAAAACACCTGCAGCAAAGCCAATAATTAGACTTTCGGCAGTAAATACACGCTTGATATCACGTTTTGAAGCACCAACACTACGTAACACACCAATTTCTTTAGTACGTTCTAATACTGAAATATATGTGATAATGCCAATCATTATACTAGAAACAATCAATGATACTGACACAAAGGCAATTAATACATACGAAACGATATCAACTATAGAGCCAACTGTAGACATCATTAGTCCCATATAGTCAGTATAAGTGATTTTTTGGTCTTCGTCAACCCCTGCATTATATTCGGTAATAAAATCTTCAATAATTTCTTTCATATGAAAACTATTAGCATATATAGCGATTTTTGAAGGATTTAGTTTATCTATTTGAGAAATTTCAGCGTCTGGATTGGCTAACAAAATTTGCTCTACAGCAGTATTAAACCTGTCAATACACTCGTCGGTTAAAGATTTTGGATAGGCTATACCTTCATCTAATGCACCGCCATTTGTTTCGTCAGCAGGTCTAACAATACCGCTAATACGTAAAGTTATATAGTTGTTTTGTTTTTCTGCAACTGGTTTTACGTGAGTTTTTGGGTCGGTTGGTGTGATAGTTACACCATTACTATCATAAGTATCTGTTGGTAAATATAATTTTAGTTTTTGTCCTACGATTTTATTATAATCTATTCTAATAGTTTGTTTTTCTTTGTTTAATATTCCGTCAAGTATTTGTTGTACTTGGTTTTCTTCAATCAAACCTAATGAATATAACAAGTATTCGTCAAGTTCGTTATTTTTATCTAGCACCAACATAACATCTGAATAAGTTCTGTCATAACCATCTTCATCAACAATATATAAATCTTCATTATTCCATTTTCCGGCAAGTAATTTGTATTGAGAGTGAACAAATTTAGAATTGTCTATCATTTCATTAAATAGGCCTAAATCGTTGCCCTTATATTGTTCGATTTTTATTCCAAATTTACCATTAACAATACTAACTAATTCACTTTCGGTTAGTAGATAACCGCCATTACGGATATCGTTACGAATTTTATTAACATCAATACCTTTGACTGTGGATATAAGTGCTAAGAAACCTTCTTCTTCCTGTGTATAGCCTTGGCTTTCAAGTAGGTAGTTACGGTTACCGTCGTGAGTTACTTTTATTTTTGCCGTGCTTGTTAAATATTTGATGCAATAAGTCAAACTTAACTCATACATAACGTCACTACCAGGTGATATTGGTTTAGAATAATTTGTGTCGTTTTGTTGGTAAATATGTAAATCTAAGTCATAAGTATACTTAATTGAGTTTACATAATCAGCAATTTTGTCATAATTTTCTTGCAAGTATATATTAAAACTTTTCATATCGTTGCTTTGATATGCGTTTGCTAGGGAGTCTAGCATTGATGATAAAAAATCATCAGTATATACAGCGTCTTTATCGTGTTCAATTTTTTCATTACCACCAAACATAGATGATACAATGTTCATATAATTTACAGATTGTTCTTCAATTATAATAGGGTAACTAGAAAGTGTGTCTTCTTGAACTTTGTTGATGTATCCGCTAAATCCGTTGGATACTGCTAATATTAATGCAATACCAATAATACCAATACTTCCAGCAAAGGACACTAGTATTGTACGTGCCTTTTTGGTAAGTAGATTTTTAAAACTTAATGATAATGCTGTCCAAAACGACATACGTTTTTTAGGCTTTTTAACTATTTCAGTTTTGACATCTTGTTTTTCGAGGGTTTCCGCTTTAGGTTTCGTGGTTCTTTTAGTTTTCTTTTTAGTGTCTTGTTCAGGGTTATAAGGATTACTGTCGTCTACAAGTTCACCGTCTTTAAGTTTAACTATACGGCTACTATAACTTTCAGCAAGTTCTGGATTGTGTGTAACCATAATTACAAGGCGTGTTTTGGATAATTCTTTAAGTATTTCCATAATTTGTACGCTAGTTTTGCTATCCAAAGCACCTGTAGGTTCGTCTGCCAAGATGATGTCAGGGTCATTAACTATTGCACGAGCAATTGCAACCCTTTGCATTTGTCCGCCCGAAAGTTGATTTGGCTTTGCATTTGCACGGTCTTTAAGTCCAACTTTATCTAATGCTTCTAGTGCACGTTCGGTACGTTCTTTGCGTTTTACACCTGAAAGTGTAAGTGCGAGTTCAACATTATGTAAGATGGTTTGGTGATGAATTAAGTTGTAACTTTGGAAAACAAAACCTACTGAGTGGTTACGATAGTTATCCCAATCTTTATCTTTAAATTCCTTAGTACTTTTGCCTTTAATTACAAGGTCACCGCTAGTGTATTTGTCTAAGCCACCAATAATATTAAGCATTGTTGTTTTCCCGCAACCGCTAGGTCCAAGAATAGATACAAATTCACTTTGCCTAAAATTAAGGTCAACACCATTTAAGGCTTTGACTACTTGATAATCTTTGCTATCCTTTTTGCCTAGTTCATATTGTTTAATAATTTGCTTTAATTGCAACATTTAATAAGTCGGATCG
>JAZSRW010000087.1:0-1980 GCA_045538675.1 Candidatus Onthoplasma sp.
AATTTTGCAGATGTAATTTGTAGTAAATATCGTTATTTGATATCAGCTATAATATGTATTGGATATATATTATTTGCAAATCTATATATAGGCTTAATTATGGTGGCGGTATTTATACTTAATATTATAATTTTACGTAAAATTAATGATAAGATTGCAACAAGTGTAAAACATACTAAAGTTTGTATGGATAGTGAATATGAAGCCTTTTCAGATGCAATTGAGTCAAAGAATTTTGTAGAAGACCTTGGTATTAAGGAAAAAGTACGAGATAAAACTCTTGACGCTAGTTATAACTATATGAAATCAAAATATAAATATAACGTTGCATATTCATACTTAGATAACTACTTTTATATGTTTTATAGATTTATTCGTTTTGGACTAACTATTGCTCTTATCTTCTTATTAAAGGGCAATTTGGTTACCCTCACTGCATATTTTGTTATGGTTTCATATATTGCCGATACTTTAAGTTATAATAATGATTTTTGTAAGATGTTTACCGAACTAAAAAACGTGGGTGTTTCAGTAGACCGTGTTAATATTATATTAAACTTTGATGACCGAAAAAAAATAACTTTGGGCAATACTAATAAAACAGGTATAAGTGGCGAAATTGACTTTATAGACGTATATTACAAAAAACAAGATGATGAATTTAATTTGCGTTCATTACACGATGTTACATTCCATATAGGCAAAAATGAATGTGTATTATTTAAAGGTGAACGTGGTAGTGGTAAACGTACAATATTCTACCTATTACGACGTATGGTTGAAATAAATTCAGGTGAAATATATGTTGGACGTACACCTTTAAGAGATTATTCTACAGATAGTCAAATTGAAAATATTAATTATGTTACAAGTAAACCATATTTCTTTAAAAATTCAATCAAAGCGAATTTAAAATTAGTTAATAATAGTGATGAAGAAATTGAAAATGCCTGCAAACTTGTAAATGTATATGACACTATTATTAAGTTAAAAGATGGTTTTGATTCCCCTATTGACGTATTACCCGCACGTGATAAATATTTATTAAGCGTTGCAAGAATCCTACTTATGCATAGCGAAATAGTTATGTTTTATGAATTTCCATCGTACCTTTCAGAGCAAGATGAACAAGCGGTTAAAAAGGTAATAGATATTATTAGACTTAATCATACTGTTTTAATATTCTCTGCATCTGATAAATGCGAAGATATATGTGATAAAGTATATAAAATTGAAAATTGCACAACTAAACTAATAAAAGATAGTACTAATACCAATAAGGAAATTTCTGTATTTGAAGCATTGGAAGATTATGAGCAAACAACTATGTTTAATAAAGCAAACACTAAGAAAAAAGGCTTAAAAACATTATTAAAACGTTATGCTAAAGAAAATATTGGTTTAGACGAAAATTAATAACTAAAAAATACCAGATATTAAATTCTGGTATTTTTATTATACTACGCTTGTATTTTTTTCAATCTCGTTACGTGCTAATTCATCACAACGATTATTATGTGGATTATCAGCATGCCCTTTAACTTTAATCCACTCAATTTGATGATAGTTATTTAGATTAATAAGTCTTTGCCAAAGTTCGATATTTTCAATAGGTTTGCGTTTAGCATTTTTAAAGCCATTACGTTGCCAGTTGCCTACCCAATCTTGAACAAATGCATTGATTACATATGCACTATCGCTATAAAGTTGCACCTTGCAAGGTTCTTTTAATCTCAATAACGCCTCAATAACAGCCGTTAATTCCATTTGGTTATTAGTTGTTTCAGGATTGTAGCCACTGATTTCCTTTTTAGTGTCCTTGTACATCAAAATAGCCCCCCAACCACCAGGTCCAGGGTTATAACTACACGCTCCATCTGTATATATAATGATATTTTTCACTATTCCCTCACTTTACAAATAAAAAACTTCCATCTAAATAATGGAAGTACTTTTGGCAGGGGAGACGCGATTCGAACA
>JAZSRW010000031.1:0-6424 GCA_045538675.1 Candidatus Onthoplasma sp.
CCATTATTAGTATTATAATTGTTGCGTTAGTATTATTGTTTTATAGTATTTTACACAAAAAGATTAGTTATATAATAGTATTAGCGGTTACATTTATAATTGGATTTAGTAGTTATTCAATATACATTAACAATAGGACAATTCAGTCACCTAATATGATAGATAAAACTGCAGTTGCAACCATTTCAAACATTAAAACTTATGATGATTGCTTGGAATTGTTATTAGAAGATATTAAAGTAGACGGCAAAAAGTTAGATTACAAAGCGGTATTATATTATTATAACACTAAACAATCTGGCTATATCAAATTGGATATTAGTTCAAAAATAAATTTTAATATTGATGAGCAAGATGTTCCAGATAGATTTAATAGCGAAGGAATACCGCATACATATAATTATAAAAATAATATTGGTGCTGAATTTGGGACGTATGAAGTTACTCTTTTAAATAACAAATTGAACACAAAAACCAGTCTGGTTTACCGAATTAGAGATAACTTAAGATTAGGACTTAATAACTTAAATGGTCAAATGATATATAGTGCTATGTTTGGCGATAAGACTGAATTAAATAAAGACCTATATGACTCTTATAAAACTGCGGGTGTGGCACACTTGTTGGCTGTATCGGGATTACACGTAGGGTTAGTGGTGGCAATTCTTAACTTCCTGATGAAAAAATGTCGAGTTAAGGGCTGGTGGCGAGTAGGTATTACAGGAATATTGCTACTAGGATATGCGTATTTGTGCGGTTTTTCATATTCAATAATTCGTGCTAGCATTATGTCTTTGGTATTACTAATTGCACCGCTATTATTTAGCGAATATGATTTGTTAAGCAGTATTTGTTTTGCAGGTAGTTTAATTTTATTAATCGACCCTATTGCAGTATTTGATTTAAGTGCATTGCTTAGTTTTGGTTGTGTATTAGGTATTGCAATGCTTTATCCAATATTTAAGCGTTGGTTAATTAAAGTGCCTGTAAAAGAAGGTATTAAAGATGCCTTTTGCATAAGTCTTTCTACTATTATAAGCACGTTTGCAATTATGACGTATTTCTTTGGTTATATTCAACCAATAGGGTTATTTTCTAATATATTAATTATTCCAGTATTTGGAACATTGTTTACATTAACGTTTATTGTGGCAATGTTAAGTTTAGTATTGCCGTTTATATCTTTCGCATTAATTTTGCTAAACCCCTTGTTTGAATGGCTAAATTGGTTTATAATATTTATAGCCAATCATTCAAAAGAGATTTTTATGCCAAATATTAATTTCTTAAGTGTGTTGTTATTCTTTATCATTATCACATTTGCAAGCAAATTCAATTTAAAGAAAGGTATTAACAAACTATCAATGGTAGCAATTTGCTCACTTGTGTTAACATTACAGATAGCATTTATATAAACTAGAATTCTAAAAGGAAGTATATATGAAATTTTTACAACTAAAAAAGAGTTTAACAGAACCTAAATCAATTTATTCTATTACTGGTGATGACGAGTTTTTAGTAAGTCAAGCGTTAAGGATACTAAAAGAAGGCTTAGTTACTTGTTTTGACGAATTCAACTATTTAAAAGTGGATATGGATAATACTAAAACAAGTGATTATGCAAACTTGCTTAATACTATGTCTTTTGGCGATAGTTATCGTATGGTGGTGTTTAGTTCTCCTAATGCCGAACAAGTAAAGGAAATTAATAAATTAACCAATAATTTAGATAGGGTGGTAGTGGTTTGTGTGCAATCAGACGGTAAAGTTGATAATGCTGAAATCGTAGATTGCAATCATCTGGATAGGGCAGATTTGATTAAATGGGTTAATAATTATTTGGCTAAATTTAATTCAAAGATTGAAAAAGGTGCATTTGACTATATTATTGACTTGTCAAGTGGTGATTTGGCTTATCTTAATACCGAACTTCCTAAATTGGTATCTTACGCTGGCGATAAAACTATAACACGTGAAGACGTAGATTTAACATTTACTAAAAACAAAAACTACTTTATATATCATTTATCTAATGCGATTGACTTAAGGGACAAAAAAGCACAATTTGATATATTAAATACGATTACATTAAGCCAAAGTATAGGTGAGATATATACTTTCCTAGGACCATATTTTAGACGTATGTTTTATTGTGCGGTAAGCAAGGATAGTGATGATAATCTTGCATCTATACTAAAGGTTAAACCATATGCAATAAGTAAAGCTCGTCAAATGGTTACAAAAAACAAGCCAACATATTACATTGACTTGTATAATAAATATATTAACTTAGACTTCAACATTAAGTCAGGCGATATAACCCCACAAAATGCAATATATGAGTTGCTTTTAGGAATAGATGAAGTAAAAAATTAATATTGACAAAACGTGAACTATATGATATATTAAAGACAACTAAAAGGAAAGACAAAATGAAACAAGATTATAACTTTGAAATAAAAAATGTAGATGAAATTGATATGTTGGAAATATTAAAACCTGCCTTGTCAGATATTTTTACCAAACAATTACACTCGCCTGTACTTATGGGCTCAATAACATTAGTTATGCGCGATGGATGGGTTAAAAAAGAGGCAGATAACAAGGAATATAAAACAAAACATTTACATATTGAATTTCATCCAATTAATAATTTTGGATATAAACAATATTATGTAATTAAACTAACACCATTTAATTGCTATTTTTGTGATAGGGCAACACATAAAAAAGGGTTAGTTAATCCTAGTAAATATCCAGACCAAAGGGACGAATATCTAACCAGATTTTATCGTAGAAAGATGCAAGAATTGTATGGTGAAACTTGGACAAATGCTTTCAATGAATATATAGAAAGAATTAAAAAACACAAAAGAGATATTCTTGATGAAGCGTATCAAGAGTCAATAAGAGAAATTGAGGATACAATCGCAGAGGAACAAACATTTTAAAAATAGGGCAGTAGTAACTGTCCTATTTTTGTTAATATTCAAAAAGGTTTTGATTTTTATTATATAATTGTTTAAAATAATGAATTTTGCTATGGATTTCCTTAAATAGAGGATAAATGTTATCGTAACAAATTTTAACTTTTACACCTTCTAATGCAATTTGATTAAAATAATCTCGTAGCTCTGGCACGATGTTTTCATTGAAGTAATCATAAAAGTCAGGTAAAAGGTTATCAATGGTATCTTCTGGTTTAATGCTAAAAAAGTATTCCATATGCTTAATTAATTTTGTTTTGATAAATTCATTAACATGTTCATCTGGACTAAAATTAATATATGGGTCAAAATGATATAAGTCTTCAATATCAATACCTATATCAGGTTGAGTTGCAGTAGACATCGTACTATATTGTTTATCGTATTCTTGTTTAAGAATTGAAGAACTTAAAACTGAATATGCTTCATTAACAAGTTTAATTAATGTATCATCTTGTTGTTTGGTTATATCAGGGTGTGATAATTTAACCATTCGACGATATGCCTTTTTAATTTCATTTTCAGAGGAATTACAATCAATACCTAAAATTTCATAATAATTTTTCATATTCAGATATTATCATAATTAGATGTTATTGTCAATAGGGGAATAAAAAATAGTGCTTGTAATAATAGCACTATTTTTAACTAACCTAATTTTTTAGCCATGAATGAACTTAATCTGCTCTTCTTTCTATCTGCGTTTGACTTATGAATAACCTTTTTAGATGCAGCAGAGTCAACTAAAGAGCTAACTTCGCTTAACAACTTTGTAGCCAATTCCTTATCGCCAGCTTCAACACTTGCTTTGAATTTTTTGATATATGTATTGATTTCAGATTTGATTCTCTTATTTTCAAGTGTTTGTCTTTCGATAGTATTAATACGCTTTTTTGCTGATTTAATATTAGCCATTTCTAACCTCCATCGCACCAATTATAGCAAATAAATTTGCAATATGCAAGGTTTTTTAACAAAATTTTTTAATATTTCATAAATTTTATTATGAATATACAAAGATTTGCACCAATTGGCGTGATTGACAGCGGGATTGGCGGTTTAAGTTTACTTAAAAGTCTAGTATCAAAATATCCAAATGAAAACTATATTTATCTTGCCGATAATTTAAATATGCCATATGGGAATAAAAGTAAACGTTGGCTGACAAGTAGAATTTGCGAATTAATCAATTACCTATACGACAATTTTAATGTAAAACTTGTAATACTTGCCTGTAATACTGCTAGTAGTTGTATTGAAAGTATTAATAAGACATCGCCAGTAAAAGTGTTAGGGCTTAATTTGAATGGTTGTATAGTAGATAATTATAAAATACTTTGTACCAAACTAACGGCTAAACATTATAGCGATTTAAAAGTGTATCCTTGCAATCGTTTGGCTAGTTTGATAGAAGATAATATATTTAACAAAAAGAGGATTAATAGATACCTTAAAAGATTGTTTAATAGGGTAGATATTAGTGAAGATAATATCATATTAGGTTGCACGCATTATGAACTTGTTGCAAATCAATTTAAACAGATATTGCCAAATAAAAATATTATACTGCCGTGTAAACAATTTATAACTAATTTTGAGTTAGACAAACCTAATATGTCTAGTACAAAAGGGGATATATTAATGCTATCCACATTAAGCACCAAATCTTATATTGACAAACTTTGGAAGATATTTAAAGATTAATGTGAAAGTATGAAGATGCTACGCTTATGAAAGTATTGTGGGAATTATCTTTAATTCTTCATTATTCACTATTCATTAATCATTAAATCAAATAAATTTGATTTACACGTACCATTTGCTTTTGGTTTGGCGATTGCGTGAAATGTAATTTTGATTTAGTTGTTCTATCAAATATTCTTGGGGATTTATAGTAATTTTTTCACTAACATACTTTTGGTTAGTGTATTTATTAATTGCTACTGCATAATACTGAATTAGATTATATCCAAACACTTTATCGTCATATAATTCATCTTGATATTTGCCAATCAACCTAATATTGTTATTAGAAATTGCATAAATTTCATAGTTGAATGCTGGATTATAATCAAGATGTATTTTTGCACCGGTTGTGGTTAAATTTACATTTAAATCAAAATTAGGCGGTTGATAAGTGGAAGATATATTAGTAGGACTATTATCGATTTTAAACAACTCGTATATAGTGTATCGTTCGATACTTTCATTAGGTGCAAGTGATATTATATGATTGTTTTGATATTCGATATTATCAATAGGCAATTTAACAATTTTTTCGTTTAAATTAAAGTCAATAGGCGTTGTAGTGGTGTAAATACTGGATAATATATTTTTGTTGATTAAAGTAGGGTAAAAACTACTGCTAGAGTTAGTTTCAAGGCCTTTAGATGTAGCATCTCCGCACCAAGTAATAGTTAGATGTTGTGGTGTGTAGGCAACATTCCAAAGGTCAGTATTTTTGCCGTTGTTTTGAGCCGTACCTGTTTTGCTAGCTACCTTAAATGGCAAATCGCCTAATCGTTTGGCTGTACCACTGGTAGCACAAGTAACTAACATATCATTAACCAACATACAATCTTCTTCATTAAATAATTGATTGTTGTAGCCATTGTTTTGATATATAATGTTACCATTTTTATCTTCAATTTTATCAATAAAAGTTAGACCTTTATCTATGCCATTATTTTGCAACACGCCATAAGCCCTTGCAAGATTAATTATACTAGTTCCGCCACCTATATCGCCAAGGGCGATAGATGGATTATTTTGGTAAGTATTAAATAAATTTAATTTCATACCATATTCATTTACCTTATCTAGTCCTAATTGATTTAATATGTTAACTGCACATACGTTAGAAGATGAGGCAAGGGCGTGACGTGAACTTATCCAGCCTTCGTATTTGTCTCCAGCGTTTTTAGGCGAATATTCTTGAGTTATAGGTTCATCTAATAACGGCGTTAATGGACATATTATATTATTACTAATTGCAGGTAGGTATATAATCAGTGGTTTAAGAGTAGACGCTGGGTTTCGCTTCATTTTGCTTAAATCAAAGTAACTATCGCCAAAATATGCTAATACTTTACCATTGTTATCCGCAACCATACTAATTTTATCACCAGTAAAATTACTATTAATCAGTTCTGTTTCTACTTGATGTTGTATATCGTTATCCAAATATGTATATACTTTTAATTCTTGTCGCAATAATTCCTTTTCGCTAATGTTAAGCAAGTCGCAGGCTTCAATGATTACTTGCTGATTGTAACTATTATCGTAATTATTTTTAGTAAAACTAACATTAATAGGTTTTGCTATGTTTTGGTTGTATTCTTCAAGCGTTATATATTTATTTAAATACATTTGTTTTAATACCAAATTTTTACGTTTAAAGCAATTATCTTGATGATTGATAGGCGAGTAGTATGAAG
>JAZSRW010000017.1:0-5997 GCA_045538675.1 Candidatus Onthoplasma sp.
TGCGGTTTTACGAGCCTCTTCTTGATATTTTTGTTTTGCTTCCTCGTTTTCAGTCATTACTTTTTTAACTTCTTCAACACTCATTCCATCATATAATAATTTGAATTCTTCGTGATAAATAGTTTCTTTTTCAAGTAACACATCTTGAAGATTAGCAATCAAATCTTTCTTTTCCTTTAATATTTCAACCGCTCTAGAATGAGCCTCGTCGATAATCTTTTTAGTTTCAGCATCAATAGATGTAGCAATTTGCTCGCTATAACCTTTAGTTTGTTGATAATCACGGCCAACAAATATTTGACCACCTTCGCCATAACTCACAAGACCAAATTCATCACTCATACCCCATTCAGCAACCATTTTACGAGCAATATTAGTTGCACGCTCAATATCATTTGAAGCACCTGTTGTAATGTCGTTTAACATAACTTCTTCAGCCGCACGTCCACCCAACATCATTGTAATAGTGTCAAGTAATTTTTGTTTGGTCATATGAGTACGGTCTTGTTCATCTAATGTTAGTGTATAACCACCTGCGTGTCCACGTGGGATAATTGAAATTTCTTGAACTGAATCACAATTAGGCAAACTATGTGCAATAATTGCGTGACCAGCCTCATGAATAGCAGTAATCTTTTTATCATCTTCCTTAATAAGTCTTGATTTCTTTTTAGGTCCCATCAACACTTTATTGATACCTTCTTGAATATCAACCATTGTAATTTTTACACGTTTATCTCTAGCCGTTAGTAACGCTGCTTCGTTAAGCATATTTTCAATATCCGCACCAGCAAAACCACTAGTTAATCTAGCAACTCGCTTAATATCAACATCTTCCGACAAAGGTTTGTTACGTGCGTGAATTTTGATAATTTCTTCACGACCTTTAACGTCTGGAATATTAACAAATACTTGACGGTCAAAACGTCCTGGACGAGTAAGTGCTGGGTCCAAAATATCAGCACGGTTAGTAGCCGCTAATATAATAACGCCACTATTAGTTTCAAAACCGTCCATTTCAACTAATAATTGATTAAGAGTTTGTTCACGCTCATCATTTCCGCCACCCATACCAGCACCACGTTGACGACCTACAGCATCAATTTCATCTATAAATACTAGACAAGGAGCGTTGTTTTTGGCTTGATTAAATAAATCTCTAACACGAGAAGCACCAACACCAACATATAATTCCACAAAGTCAGAACCAGATATTGAGAAGAAAGGAACTTTTGCCTCTCCTGCAACGGCCTTTGCAAGTAGTGTTTTACCTGTTCCTGGAGGTCCTACAAGCAATACACCTTTAGGAATTCTTGCACCAAGGTCGGTATAACGTTGAGGATTTTTCAAGAATTCTACAAGTTCTTCAAGTTCTTGCTTTTCTTCTTCAGCACCAGCAACATCGCCAAATCTAACTTTTGACGACACAACCAACTTTGCTTTACTACGGCTAAATGCAAAACCTTTATTTCCGCCACCTGACATAGAGCGATAAATAACTATACCTAGCACTACTAATATAATTAAACTAAACCAAGGCAGAATTGATTCAATCCAAGACCCCTCGTCCCATTTACCATCATATTGAACATAACCCGCAACGTAACGTGCTTCAGTTACAAGTTCGCCTACTGGGGTTGTGCCAGCCTTAATTTCACTGGCTCTAGTAATAGTCCCTGTAGTCTCATCATAATAATCGCCAACATTTAACCATTTTGACTCATTATATTGTTCAATAAATGAAATTACAACTTCGTTGTTCATATATGAGCAATAGTAATCGTATTTGCTAGGGAAATCCTCCGATTTTATTTTACTATCTACTTTTTTAATGTAAATTGTATAGTCGTTAATATACACTTCACTAACTTGTTCGGTTTTTACCATTTGCTTAAATTCGGTATAATCCAAACGCTTATCAGTTTTGTTAGAAGCATACAAACTATATATAAGTACCACTATCAATAATACCGATAATATTATCCAAAAGGTACGTTTATTGTTATTCTTTTTAGCAACCATATTTCACCTCTTTAATGTAATGGAAATATTTTAGCACAATTTTACCAAATGCACAATCATTTTTTATCAAATTTTTACTCATACTTAAATATTATTTACTTGAAAAGCGTAAATATGAATCAAAGTTGTAAAAATATTGATAATATTTAAAACTTTTACAAGAATTTTGTTAAATAGCCTTTTAAATAAAAAATTCCAGCATTTGAAAATGCCAGAATTTATGCTATTCAGCCAATTTAGTTATTTTAACCTCACCACACAAAACATCGCTATATGAATAGGTGTGGGTCAGAGTTGAAACTATCTTGTCCTTTACCGTAAATACACTAGTATACACGTTATCCACAATTCCTTTAAACTTTAACACCTTTCGTCTTCCACGATTAATATATAGTTCAACCTGTTCGCCTTTTAATAACGATACTGCTTGCTTGATATCATCTAATGTTGTAATCATCTTTCTCATATTTAACCACCCCTTTGTTAAAAGTTTTGGTAAAATAAATGAAAGTTATTCAATTTCGACAAATTACAACAAATTTATATTTTTAAACTAAAAATCCTCATCGTCATCATCGTCGTCATCTTCGTCATCTAGGTCATCATCAAAATCATCAACGTCTTCATCAAAATCAGAGTCCTTTTCGTCGTCATCTTCGTCATCTAGGTCGTCATCATCAAAATCATCGTCATCATCTAAATCAGCAAGACCTAAATCTTCCTTATCCAAATCATCAACGAAATCCAAATCATCATCTATGCCAGCAGTAATGTCCGCATCAACATCATCATCGTCATCTTCCAACGTGTCAACATCATCATCGTCATCTTCGTCATCATCAGAAATATACTTGTGCCAATTATTAATTTCATCGTCCATAGCATCAGCATTAGATATACCATATTCTTGTCTACAAGATTCGCATACTTCTTCGCCATTTTGAACAAAATTAATTTTACACATACTGCACAATTCCAAATCGCCAATATCATCATCGCTAGCGATTAGTTTCATTTCACGTTTACAGATATCGCAATACTCGTCCTTTTTCTTAATATAATTTAATTCACATCTAGGACATCTAATATAAACAACTTTTGTAGTTTTTGCCATAACATACTCCCTTATCTATATGTTAGTATATTATAATTATTTCCACTTTGTTTGTCTACTAATTTTACAACATTTTAAAAATATTTTTTAAATTAATGCAAAATTCTTGTTTAATACTAATTTATAGATAGTTGTTAAAATTTTAATTAGCACCCTCAATAAGCATTTTATCAGCAACCAAAGCAATAAATTCACCATTGGTTGGTTTTTCGTTGCTAGAATAAACTTTTAATCCAAAAACATTATTTATATTTTCAATTTTACCTCTATTCCAAGCCACTTCAATAGCGTGCCTTATAGCACGTTCAACTTTTGATGCACTTGTACTATATTTTTCGGCAATAGTTGGATACAATTTCTTTGTTATACTATTAATAATTTCAGGATTTGCAATAGCCAGTTTTATTGCCTCCCGCAAAAATTGATAACCTTTAATATGGGCAGGAATTCCTACAGTAATAAATATGTTAGTAATTTTTTCTTCCATTTTAAATGATTTAGAATTATCAACTATACTTTCCTCTTTTAAATTAATTATATCCTCAACACGTTCTAGCAACAATTGTGGACTAAATGGCTTGATTGCATAATACTTTGCACCCAAATTCATTGCTTTATTAATAAATCCGTTAAGTGACAAACTGGTATGCACTATTATATTAGTATTAATTTTTTCTTCATTAAGTTTTTCCATAACAGCAAATCCATCTAATTCGGGTAAAATTAAATCCATAATTACAACCTCTGGATTGTGTTGTTTAATCAACTCTAATAAATCCACACCATTTGTAGCAGTTGCCACAACATTAAATTTTTCCTTTTGTACATTGTTTAAAAACTTTTCAATAGTTTCCTTGTTTTCGTCTGCCATTATTATATTAATAGCCTTTTTCATAATCTCTCCTCTTAAAAATTTTTATTCTCCACCAAATAAACAGTGTATTTCCATAATATCAAAATTGTATTAAAAATCAAAAAAGAAAGTTTGAATTTTTATGCATTTTTTAAATAACTTTGAATTTTTTAATATATTTTTGTCGAAACGTATCAAGAACTTTGCAATTAGTTTACTTTTTTTGAAATTAGATTGGTAAATTTGTAAAATTTTTAGACTTATTGCATAAATCAAGCACCGTACTTATATATTTATATGTAGGAGGATTTATGGAACAAAATAATCAAATAAAAACAATTTTTTCAAAAAATTTACCATCATTAAATATTAAATCACAATTAAATTTAAATATTGATTCCAACACTCATATTAATCAAGTTTTGGATATTCAAGCATGCTTAATTGATAGCCAAATAGAAGTATTTACAAACAAGGCAACCATTAAAGGTTTAATCGGAATAAAGGTTATGTACGTGGACACTGATAATATGTTTAACACCATTTCCGATAGTATTAATTTTACTGAAACCCTAACTGATGAAATTATAAATAATGATAGTCTAATATCAATTAATAATATTCATTTTTTAACAGACTTTGATAATGACGATAAAAATCTACGTATTAGTATCGAAGGAATTATAGAATGTTTTTGCACATCAAACAATATATTAAACACATTAAATTCATCTTCAAAAGATTTGATTTGCAAAAAAAATATAGTATCAGCCACTTCCTGCGTTCAACAAATTAATAAAACCACAAATTTTGATTTTGACTTTAAGTTGGATACAAAAATCAATAAAATGCTATCTTATGATAGTAAAGTAATTATTGAAGATAATTCTTGTTGTGATGGATATATTTTAGTTAAGGGACAAATACTTAACAATATTATTTACGAAGTTGAACAAAATGAGACTAATATAATTAAAATCTACTCAAATTCAACACCTTTTAAATGTGAGATTGAGGCAACATCTTGCGATAATGAATGTGTTGCAGATTTGTCGGCTTATATTAATTTAAACACCACTCAAATAACTCCAGACATTACTGATAACGAAACTAAATTCAATTTTGAATATTACATTGTATTTAATGGTTATGTTTATAAAACCATCAATATAGACGTTGTTGAAGATGTTTATAGTTTGGATAATTTTGTAGAACCTGAAACAAGCATATATAAAACCTGCCAAAAACAGCCTTATATAAAAGTATCTGAAAATGTTGACACTGAAATAACTTTATCCGACGAATTGAATATTGATGAAATATTAGGAATGATTAATACAAATTCCAATGTTATACAACACTCAATAAAAGAAAACGCCATCATTATCGAAGGCGTTGTTAATGGCAATTTATTATATTTAGACGAAAATCGTTGTGTTAAACAATTGCCAACACAATTACCATATTCAATTTCTATCAAACAAGAATCTATTGATAATTTATGTGGGTTACACCTTTCAGTTGTCCCAACAAATTGTAAATGTAAAATTAAGCGTGGAAATATATTAATGGTTGACTATGAATTATTTGTAACTGGCAATGCTTATACTAAAAAAGAAATTAGTTTAATTGACAATATTAAATTTGGCAAACCTTTAAATTATGGCGATATTTCTTTCCAAATATATATAGCCAAACCTAATGAAAATATCTGGGAATTATGTAAACGCTTACACATTAGTCAAGAAAAACTAGTGGAATATAATAACGAAATACCAACCACTTATAGCGGTGGCGAAAAAATAGTTGTTTATCGTTAACGTTTGATCGACTTTAAATTTTTGGAAATAATTGTATCTAAAGTTTGCTTTAATTCGTCAATTGCTACATTTAATGAGCTTAAATCTAAAATTGCACAAGCAAAATTATTAAATACAACATATGCGTAATTATTAGAGATTTCATAATTTACCAATTTGCTTGTATCACAAACATTTTGGATAATAAT